>CAYQBE010000019.1:0-53976 GCA_964415625.1 uncultured Clostridium sp. | reverse complement strand
AAGAAAACAAAATAAAAAATACCTATTACCAAAAAGTGTACTTTTTGGTAATGATATTTTTTAGATAAATCTTAATCATTCTATAATACTATCGGCACGAAGTCAATAAAATTAACCCTATTTTTCATTTAAATTTTGTATATTGCCGTAAATGTAAATCATTACCAAAAAGTACACGTTTTAATAATGATTTCCCTGTACCACGAGGGGAAAATGTGTATTCCAAGAGAAAAAGGATGCTGCCAGAGAAGATATGTAAGACAGTCCAACAGTATAACAGTGAGCCAATTCCAGAGGCGGATATGGATAAGCTTCTTGAGATCGCCAGGGATTACCGGGATGTGAAGAACCATATCTATACACGATATGGCGGGATTTCCGGCCTGTCCAAGATTTATCCTGGTTATACGGTGCAGAATGAGATGACAGGAAGCGGTCTCAGGGAACGTCTGAATATGCCTTCCGTATATTTCTACCTTGCGGTATTTGACGCATTGGGCGATATCAAAAGTCAGTGGACCAGGACAAAATCAAAGATCTTGAAGCTGCTCAATCAGAATGAAGGGCTTACTTCGGAAGAAAAACACTATATCCGTTTTCTGATGAAGGTGAACAATGCATTTGAAGCAGTTTTGAACCAGAAGCCGATTGAGCTGACAGCGAAGCTGACTAGGCAGTACGAAGGACTGGCAGAGCAGGTGGATGTTGAAAAGCTTCACCGTTACCTGTGCAGGCAGGTGAGAAAATATCACGTAAAGCTCCACACAGACAGGGCAGACGGCTTTTCCATCGCTGAACGGGCATACCGTTATGCGGACCATGGAATCTACATTTCCATCAAGGAAAAGCGGAAGCGGGTTTTTATTCCGCTGACAGACAGCAAGCAGTATAAGTGCCAGTCCTATGTGAAGCTATATCCAGAAGAGCATAAGCTGGAGTTAAAGGTTCCGGTCTATGTGGCCGTCCGCAGCCACAGCGATTATCAAAATCAGGTTGGAATCGCAGTGGGGTTTTATACCATGCTGACAACGGATGAGGGCCGTCAATACGGAGCGGAACTGGGCAGATATCAGACCGCATTTTCCGATTGGCTGCGCTGGCAGACAGGAAATTATAACCGCAACAGGAGCAGCAATCCGGGGCGCAAGAAATATCAGGCAAAAAAAAGACGTCTGGAGGAACAGCTGCACAGCTATATCAATCAGGAATTAAACCGTTTCCTGCAGACAGAGAAGCCCCAGACAGTCTACATGGTAAAGCTGCCCAGGCCGAAAGCAGGAGGAGCCAACAAGAAGATCAATCATTCCATGGCTCAATGGCAGCGGGGATATATCCGGAGAAGGCTGATGCAGAAATGTAAAGAGCAGTCGGTGGAATTGATCGAAGTGCTTGGCAAAGACATCAGCAGGGAGTGCAGCAGCTGCGGTGCGCCAGGAAAAAAGTCGGAGGGGATATTTACCTGTCCGGCATGCGGTTACGAAGCAGAAGAAAAGACCAACACCGCCCGCAATGTAAAAAAGCGGGGGCAGGGGGACGGAGTCTTAGGGGCTTTGAAAAAATGAGGAGTTATGGAACAATTCTTCATATGAATACCAGCGTATGCAGAAAGGCTGCCAGTGGCAGGCTGTCTATAGGAGGTCATTCGAACGGCCATTTAGATAAATTCCGGTGATGAGCCGGGGTTTTACCGCAAGGACTAAGCGGCACGTTCATGATAAGCAGGCATGTGGAAGCGCATCAATGTGTGCGCAGGCCGTCCGCCTTTGAGTGGCGGCAGATTAAAAAGTGTCTGCGATATA
The DNA here is from genome assembly GCA_964415625.1 of uncultured Clostridium sp. GTDB lineage: Bacteria > Bacillota > Clostridia > Lachnospirales > Lachnospiraceae > Schaedlerella. Next base: position 52,177 of record CAYQBE010000019.1, on the reverse strand, counting down.
AAAATGGTGTATTGACACATTGGTATCTCGATATCTGTGAAATGACGATTGCCGGAGCAGGTATCACAACTGCTGCTGTAGGGGATAGAGACCATACAGCGGGAGGTCGTTTTACGAAAACACGAATCGTAATGCAGAGACGGAGTATCCATGTGTCAGTACATTCGATACGGCATTAGAAGACGGATGGAAGGGAAAACCGAAAGTCTGTGTATTGGGTATGCCAGGACCCTGTGAACATGAAAAAAGTGATAAATGAAGTAATATTTTGTGAGGTAGCAGGGAGCGAAGCGGAATTTTCTGCATCATTTATCAATGTGATAGATGACCAATATGCCTTATTTAATTTAATTGACTGTGCCGAAGCAGGCACGGGAGATGGGAAGGAAAGTATGGAAAAGTCGAGAGTATTCTATGAGAAAAGCGGATAAGAAACAGGCGGAGGAGTTCCTGCAATTATTGAAGCGGGCACATACAGAGATCAAAAACACACTGGAGGCAAAACAGCAGACAGCGGCGCTGGATCTGTTGGAACAGTGCCAGGGCTGTGTGATCCGTCTGGGAGAGATTATTGAGCAGGAGGAAGGCGAAGACTGTGCTGTCATTCCACAGTTAGAAGACTACTGTGAAATGGCTTACCAGTTTTATGAGGACGTCAGGCAGCAGCCATTTGTAAATGGAAGTAAGACTTATAAAGCATTGAATAAAGCTCTGATCCGGATTGAAAACAGTATCCGAAATGAAATTCCGGTACGGACAGAAGCTGTATTTCTTCCATATAAAGCGTCCATGTGGGATTCCCTGGAAAGCATCTGGAAGGCGGCTGACGAGGATCCGGACTGCGATGCCTATGTCATCCCAATCCCCTATTATGACCGGAATCCGGATGGAAGCTTTCGGGAAATGCATTACGAAGGGGATCAGTATCCGGCTGATGTGCCGATCACAGATTACAACGACTATGATTTCGCAAAACGTCGCCCGGATATGATCTTTATACATAATCCATACGACGACTGCAATTACGTGACAAGCGTGCCGCCGTTCTTCTATTCGAAGAACCTCAAACAATATACGGAAAAATTAGTGTATGTACCATATTTCATATTGGGCGAGGTGGAACCGGACAACGAACAGGCAGTCAAGGGAATGGAACACTTCTGTACAGCGCCGGGTGTGATCCACGCGGATCAGGTCATCGTGCAGTCAGAACAAATGCGGCAGGTCTACATCAACGTTTTGACCGGATATGCCGGAAAAGATACGAAGAAATATTGGGAAGATAAGATTCTGGGTCTGGGATCACCGAAAATAGATAAAGTACTGTACTATTTATAAAAGGAGGAGAAAAATGGCAAAAAAAGTAGAAAAAAAACCACAAAGAAAAGCACCGGCAAAGGTGCCTAAAAAGGAAGAAAAGAAATCAAAAGGAAAAATAATTATTATAGTGTTGCTGCTCCTTGTAATTGTTGCTTTAGGTGTTGTTATTTATTTCCTTTTAAATAAACCTAAGCCTACAAGAAGTACATCTGAAGGGCTTGTTGTTGACGGAAACATCGATGAGAAAGCTGCCAATGCAAGATTTACAACAGATATGAATATGGTCTGGACTTTTCCATCAGGAAGTGCTGTTTCCAATAACGCTCAAATAGGAAACTCGGCAAGCAATATTTACGAATGTTATTTTGAAGTATATTTTGATGATGAAGAACAGACATTGCTTTATAGCTCCCCGGTTCTTCCGGTCGGAAAGCGGCTCGATAAGCTGGAATTAAACCAGGTCTTGCCGGATGGGTCATACGATGCATTATGCACTTACCATATATTGGATGATGAAGATCCGGATAAAGAATTGGGAACAGTAACATTTGCCGTAAGTCTGATGGTCGTTAAGGAATAAAATACAGCAGTTGATTAAAAAGTATTCATCAGGTATGTCCATGAGTGGTTGCGATAAGAGGGCAGATATTATCGGAACGCTTATGATATACATAGATAAAAACTAAAGTAGGAGGTTTTATTATGAAGTTAAATTTAAAAAAGGCTACCGCAGCCGCTTTAGCATTAACAATGTGTATTCCGGCATCTGCTTTTGCCGCAGACACTACAACAGAGGCTACAGGATCATTCCAGACATCTTTTGATGTTTATTCACCGGCGCTTACAATTCAGGTTCCGGTAAATGCAGATATTCAGGTAAATCCATTTGCAGACAGTACTGCGAAAGATGTTAAGCAGTTTTCAGTGGCATCCAATAGCATTGATATCTGGAATGCATCCGTAGATACGACGGAAGATATAGGTATTCCGGTAAATGCTACGGTCACAGCGACGATTGCGTCAAAAGCTGATGATGTAATTACCGAATATAATACATTTACAGAGGATGCTACTTCCACGAAAAAGAAAATTCACTTAGAACTTTCAGAAGCTAATAAAGCAGCAGTGATAGGAGCCAAAACCGGTGAGACATTGGCGTTTACAGCGGAAAAGAAGTTGAATTTTGGTCAGTTTACGACAACAGCGGCAGCAGAATATGATTCTGTGACGAAGAAGACATCAGTCACAAAGCATGGTTCCTTATTGTCAGTAGATATTGCGGCACCAACAACGACTGCTACTGCGTCTGCTGCAGGCGCAAAGGACACATTCTCTACTGATGTAACAAAGGTGTCTGCAAAAGTGGGTTCCTTTGCAATTACAGGTCTGGCGAATGCAAATGCAAACTGGAAAGCAGATGATGTAACAGTAAATATTACATACAATATTAAAGCAAGTAAGGCTCGGAATATCACCACACCTACATTAGCAACAGCGCCGACCTTTACATCTGGAAATAGTGCGGCAGATGTAACGATTGCAATTCCAAATGTGGGAGAATCAACAGTAATTGCTATGGCAGTTCATAAAGATGGGGAAGATCTTTATGGAGACTATGTTATGGATGGGTATACTGTAGCCTATGCTCCGAATGCAACTACTTCAACACAAACTGACGCTACGATTACAATTCCTAAGGACAACGCTACGTTAGCATTCCTTGCAGGAGATGATTATAAAGGAAAAGCTCAGGATCTTATCATTGCATTGTCTGATGGACGCAGGATTGTATCTACTTTAACTGTAAATTAATTTGACTTCATTACATGCGTTACAATGTAGTCGGTCAAGGGTGTTTCTGCCGCACCCATTTTAGCATATCCCAAAAGTGAGTAGAATTTATATCACATATTATCCAAAGGGCTGCAGATGCAGTCTTTTTGGATAATATGAGGATTATTGAGGAATGTATGATTTTATAAGAGGTTTATGACAGAGGCTGTTTCCTCTGCGGTAGGAAATTCAGAATAGTTGAAACAAAGTATAAGGAGAATATGATTATGCAGAGAAAAATGTCCTTTTTTTTAATAGCTGTCATTCTGAATTGCTGTATAAGTGGAATGAAAGAAATAGTTTTGGATAATGGGTATGGCAGTACGACAGTCAATAATGCCATCGGATGTGTCGTTGCTGAAGCAGCAGATATTGAAGAAACTAATGAAACTACAGAAGATATAGTGTCTGATAAAACAGAGGAAAATAAAAAATGGATAGGAGAACCGGATTCAAAAAATACGGTTACTGATAATGCTGAACAAATAGAGTTGACAGATGATGAAATTGAGCAAATAGAAAAATCAGAAGATGAACAAACAGAAAAAAACAGTTTTGAAGAGATACTAGAAGAGGATGAATTGGAGAAGACGGAAGAAAGTAAGAAAAGCAATTGTATATACAATGTTTCCTTTCCAACGAATTCCAAGGCTTATTTAGACCCTGATAATCTGAGTGGAAAAGGGCAGATTTTTTCAGAAGAGTTTAGAGTTGAAAATTATGGGAATACAGATGTTGCCATTAAGATAAAAAGTATTGAAGTCTATTACAGGCTGAGAGAAGAGTTATATGAACTTTCCGCAGGGGAAGTAGCAGATGATGATTCTTATATTAAAAAGTTAAATGTAGATGTTGTATGGAAAAACAAGAATACAGAAAATATATTAGATGTAGTAGAAGGAGTTCATGATGAAGAGGTTTTGTTATTAGAGTCTGCGGAATTTGATGAAAATGGCAGTTTTGTCAGTCTTAAAGATAGCAGTATAGGTTCGTTCTATTTTACAGGAACATTAAATTCTAATCCGGAGTTGGTTTGGGAAGATGGAGAGATAACCCTTTCTTTTGACTATGAAATAGTAAATATGGAAGAGGGAGAAACAGAGAAGAGACCGGAAGAAGGGTTAAGAAAAGAGAATATGGAGTCAGAAGAAATAGAAAAAAGAAATGAAGAAAATGAAGAAGAGCCGACAAAGGAAGAGAATGCGAAGCAAGAGGAGAAAATAAATAAAGATGAACAGGAAGTGGAAGAGAATACGAAGCTGGAAGGAGAAATAATGCAGGAAGACAAGGAAAAAGCTGGAGACGACTCAAATTTGGAAGATCGAAACCAACAGGATATTTTGGAAGACATAGAAGAAGCCGAGGTGAATGATAAAAGAGAAAACCTGGACGTAGAGAATATCCAAAGTACTGTAAAGAGAATGGAATGATGAAATATATTTTTAGGGATGAATTATAAAAAGGTAATTATGGAGATGGATAATCGAAAAATATGTATAACACAGTCTTCCATGCCGCCCTATGAGGAATATATAGAAGCAATAAAACCATTATGGGACAGCCATTGGCTGACGAATATGGGAATTTATCATCAAAAGTTAGAATCTAGGCTGAAAGAGTATCTGGGTGTACCAGAGCTGTCTTTGATGGTAAATGGGCATATGTCGTTAGAGTTGGCTATTCAGGCAATGGAGTTCCCGGAAGGCGGAGAGGTAATCACTACGCCCTTTACATTTATATCAACTACACATGCTGTTATCCGTAATGGGTTGAAGCCTGTGTTCTGCGATGTGAAACCGGAAGATGGAACGATAGATGAGACAAAGATAGAAAGCTTGATTACGGCCAGAACTGTCGCGATCCTTCCAGTTCATGTATATGGAAATGTATGTCATGTAGAGGAAATACAACGAATAGCAGATAAATACAGTTTGAAGGTAATTTACGACGCGGCGCATGCTTTTGGCGTTTCATATAAAGGAAAGGGTATCGGAAACTATGGTGATATTTCAATATTTAGTTTTCATGCTACAAAAGTATTCAATACGATAGAGGGGGGCGCGGCCGCCTTTTTAAATCCAGAGTTTTATGATAAACTCTACAATTTGAAAAATTTTGGGATTCGTGGAGAAGAATTGGTTACTGATGTGGGAGCCAATGCTAAATTGAATGAATTTTGTGCAATCATGGGTTTGTGCAATTTAAATCATGTGGGACAAGCCATAACCTGTAGAAAAAAAATATATGAAGAATATGAAAAAAAATTGAAAAATGTCCGAGGAATAAGGATGTTTGAAAAAAATCCAGAGGTAAAACAAAATTATGGCTATTTCCCAATTTTGGTGGAAGAAGAATATCCATTGAATAGAAACGAATTATATGAATTGCTGAAACTGAATGGAATACATACAAGGAAATATTTTTATCCGTTGACTTCAGACCAGGCTTGTTTTAACAACAAATACCAAAATGTAAAATTAGATTGTTCACGGCAGCTGGCAGAGAGGGTATTGGTACTGCCGTTATATGAAAAGCTGAACAGGGAAGCTATAACAAAAATTTTGGAATTAATATGCAGAGCCTGATGGATTTCCAGTAAATTACAAAAATCTTTGTATCAGTGAGGGGGATCAAAACCGTGGGGTGGTCCGAAAGGAAAGATCAATTTACAGAATTGCAGAAAGAGGCCGAGTTAGCCGGTGGAATTGAAAGAATTGAAAAAGAGCATAAAAGAGGGAAATGTACTGCCAGAGAGAGGGTGGCACTCTTGTTTGATAATCGTGATTTTCATGAAATAGGAATGCTTGCGAAATCTAGAATCGAATTTAGTGAAGCAAATAAAAAGCATTATTTGGGTGATGGCGTAATTACAGCTTATGGAATGATCCATGGGATTACAGTATATGTGGCGGCACAGGATGCCACCATAAGTGGCGGGGCAGGTGGAGAAGAACATATTAAAAAAGTCTGTCATGTGTTAGAAATGGCTATTCAAACCAATAGCCCGTTCATATGGTTGTGTGATAGTGGTGGCGCGAGGATTGAAGAAGGGATTTTATCACTTGCAGCATACAGCCGTTTGTTTTATCTGAATACACAAGCATCTGGAAAAATTCCTCAAATTGCGGCGATTATGGGAAATTGTGCAGGCGGGTCAAGTTATTCGCCGGTACTATGTGATTTTACTTTTATGGTTGAAAAGACCAGCCAGTTTTTTCTTACAGGACCAAAAGTAATCAAGGCATTGACCGGAGAAGAAGTTACAATGAATGAGCTGGGCGGCTCTGACATTCACGAGAAATCAAGCGGGCAGATTCATTTGGTATGTCAGTCAGATGAAGACTGTCTCATGAACATTAGAAAATTAATCTCTTATATAAAAGTAAAGCAGAAAGAAAAGCCGGATAGTTCGGGAACTAAGCCAAATACAAGGAGAATAGAAGATATTGTCCCAGAGAATCCCAGATACAGCTATGATGTGAAAGATGTAATTCAGTGCATTGTTGATAAAAATAGTTTTTTCGAAATGGCACCTAAATTTGCAGCAAATATTATTACGGGATTTGCCCGACTGGAAGGAAAGACAATAGGAATTGTCGCGAATCAGCCTTGCGTATATGGGGGTGCGCTAAATTGTGACGCAGCAGATAAAGCTTCAAGGTTTGTAAGATTTTGCGACTGCTTTGATATTCCTCTATTGGTATTAGTTGATGTGCCAGGGTTTTATCCAGGCCTGCAAGAAGAAAAAAAGGGAATATTGCGTCATGGAAGCAAGCTTCTATATGCTTTTGCAGAGGCTGGGGTTCCACGAATTACTGTTCTTATGCGAAAAGCATATGGAGGAGCATATTGTGCGATGAACAGCAAGGATTTAGGGGCAGACTTTGTATTTGCCTGGCCTATTTGTGAGATTGCGGTCATGGGGGCAGACGGTGCAGTAGATGTAATATTTAACAAAGAAATATCAAAATCGGATAATCCAGATGAAACGAGAAAGGACTGGATCAGGCGATATGAAGAGAAGTATCTTAATCCATATTACGCAGCAACCTATTCCATAATTGATGAGATTATTTTGCCTAATGATACACGTGAAAAATTAGTCATGGCATTTAAGGTATTGGAAAATAAACAGGTAAAGCAATCTGAAAAAAAGCATGGGAATATTCCCTTGTAGTTGGAGAAAAAAATGGAAATTAACAAAATGGGAAATTATTTTGAGGATTTCATTATAGGTGAAGAGGTTACACATTGCTTTTCCAAAACGATTTTCGACAGTGATAATAATCTTTTCAGTTTATTAACGATGAATCCGCATCCTCTGCATGTAAATGCGGATTACGCACGAGGGCAGCAGCATGGAAGAATTTTAGTTCCAGGTACATTAGTGTTTAGTCTGATTGTCGGACTTACGGTTTCGGATATAAGCGGAAAAGCGATTGCTAATTTAGATTATGATAATATCAAACATTTAGCTCCTGTCTTTATTGGAGATACCTTATATGCTAAAAGTAAAGTACTCGATAAGAGAGAATCAACAGGAAAAAAAGACAGAGGTATCGTTTATATAGAAACCATAGGTTTTAACCAAAATAACGTTGAAGTAATATCGCTTAGGAGGCATGTATTGATAAAAAAATCAGGAGCTGATAAAGGAGTTGAATAAATATGAGGGGAAATATGCTATTAAGAAGCTTTATGTTTTTACCTGCATACAATCGGAAGTTTATGGACAAAGCATTACAATGCAATGCAGATGCGCTGATTTTGGATTTAGAAGATGCAGTGCCTCCCATATACCGTCAAGATGCAAGAAATAACATTATAGAATATAGCCAAAAAGGTAAATTCGCAGGAAAAAAAATCTTTATCCGCATTAATGAGATGGGAACAAAAGATTTTGCGGAAGATATCAATCAAATGATATTAGAAGGAATAACAGGGTTTATGCCATCTAAAATATCAGATGCAGATGATATATATTTTTTGGACAGACTGTTATCTATGCAGGAAATAAAGTGTGATTTGGATAAAGGAACTTTTTTACTGGCACCTCTAATTGAAACGGCAAAAGCTGTTTTAAATGCTTATGAAATAGCAAAAGCAAGTAGTAGGATGGTGGCGATTTGTTTGGGGGGGGAGGACTATCTGAATGATTTGGGCAGCACTTATACTTACCACACCCCGGCATTTTCTTACCCAAGAGCTACAATTGTAAATGCGGCACGGGCGGCGGAAATATTGCCAATAGACACCCCGTATTTGAATATTAATGATTTAGAGGGTTTTCGTGTAGCAGAGAAGGAAGCATATAAGAATGGCTTCTCTGGATGCCTGTTGCTGAATCCTAAACAAATCGAAGCGGCAAATACTGTATTTTCACCAGGTGAGGATGAAATAAAATATTCCCAAAATTTAATTAAGGCGTTCGAAGATACTATGGGAAAACAAGATATTGGGATTGCGATGTACCGAGGAGTCATGATAGGTCCCCCAATGCTTAAACGTGCCCATTATGTTGTGAATCAACGGAAGTTAATTGAAGATGAAAATAAAAAATCGCAGAGAGAAGGAACGTTTTGAAAAAGATTATTGTTTTAGGGGGCAGTGGTATCGGGATGTCAGTGGCCTCAATTGTGGAACAGGACAATAATGCGAGGATGCTTGGTTTTCTCAATGATGTAGAACCTGTTGGCAGTTGTATAGGTCGTTATACCCAAATACCTGTAATAGGAAGAACAGAAGATATTACAAAATATTTGGAGGATAAAGATATTTATTTTTTTATTGCATACGTGGGGATGCTTCATGAGAGAGAAGTCTATGAAAAAATAATGTCTCTACCAATTCCTTTGAGCAGATACTATTCGGCAATACATTCTACGGCGGTATATCCTTCCGGATTTTGTAAAATAGGGAAAGGGGTCTTATTAACTGCATATTCGCAGGTTGGTGTGGATACTGAAATTTCAGATAATTGTATGCTTCTGGCTAACTCATATGTTGGACATGACAGTTTTTTGGACAGGTTTGCCCACGTTGCTACAAATGCGGTAGTAGGTGCCAATGTTCATGTTGGTAAGGCAGTACATATAGGAAGCAATGCAACGATTAAAGAAAAAGTACACATTGGCGATTTCTCTTTAATCGGAGCGGGAGCAGTTGTATTGAAAGACGTTCCCGTAGGTGGCGTGGTCGTGGGAAATCCGGCAAGAGTTTTACGGATAAATTAGGGAGCCTGGATGTAGATGAAAAAGTTGATTGTATTTTTTACTGGAAAGTGGACAGAAAAGCTTTTATCAATCGATAGTTTGGCAAAAGTAAATTATTTTGTTGATAATAGAGTGTCTAATAACGAGTTTGACGTGTGGCATGGCAAGCCTGTATATTCACCATTAAAGTTGTTAGAAGAAAGAAAAGAAGATGTTCTCATTATTATTGCGGATTCTAAATATTATCAGGAAATATCAAGAAAATTAAGCAAAATGGGATTTCTGGAAAATATTCATTATTATAATGGCTGGGATATTCCGGAAGAGTATTTCTTAAATATGAAGAAAAATGATTGGAAATATTTTGAAGAAGAAATTACTTTTGGCAGAGCAAGCTGGGATGAGAGAGCAGCTGTTATGTCAAGTATGATTCCGGAAGATGTACGTTCCATTATTGATTTTGGCTGCGGAAATCAAAGGCTAAAAAAATATTTAAACGAAGATATACAATACATAGGATTGGATTATATATATAGAGGAGAAAATACGATAGTCTGTGATGTTAACCAAGATACATTACCATCAATTAATGCCGATTGTGCTTACATGGCAGGTTTTTTGATGTATGTAAAAAGGATGGATAGTTTTTTTAGTCAAATAGCTACAAAGTATATTCTGTTATCATATGAAGGGCATGAGGTATGTTCTATGTTTGGTGTATATGAAGATAGGGGGAAACCTTTATGCTATGAGAACTACAAAAATTTGTGGGAAGTGATACAGCTGGTTTTGGATAATCAGTATAGATTAATTAAAATATCGGGAAGAATTTGCGAAACTTTTTGTTTATTCCAGAAATGCTCTGATGGTGGTCAAAAGGTGGAAGGAAAGACTCTAAGCTGACAGGAAGTGTTTTGTGAAAATAATGTGGCATTAGGTACATACATGGATGGAGTTGAGCAATTAAATCAGATGAGATGCCACTATATGTGAAAAATTGGTCTAATATTTTCGTAGTGTGTTACGGAGAGGATGGCCGAGTAGCTGTTGATTTGAAGATAATACGAATGGGTATTTTTATGGAGAAACATAAAAAATATAATGATACCATAAGATGCCGGAAGGAGAATGATGGTAAGGGTAATTACATATGGAACATTCGATCTCTTTCACGAAGGACATTATCGCTTGTTGCAGAGGGCAAAAGCATTAGGAGATTATCTGATTGTTGGGGTGACTACAGAAACCTATGACAAGGCAAGAGGGAAGTTGGGAGTTGTGGACTCAATAATCACTCGTATTGAGAATGTAAAGAAGACAGGGTTTGCGGATGAGGTCATCATTGAGGAAGCTGCTGGACAGAAATTTAATGATATCAAGAAATATCACATTGATATTTTTACCGTAGGTTCCGACTGGACAGGTTGTTTCGATTACTTGAAAGGTTGTTGTAAAGTAGTATATCTGGAGCGTACAAGAAATATTTCTAGTACAATGCTTCGGGAACAGAGACAGCATATTATGAGGATTGGAATTATTGGAAATGGGAGGATTGCCAATCGATTTGTACCGGAGGCAAAGCTGGTCAGCGGCATTAGTGTGCAAGGTGTTTACAATCCACATGCTCATAGTGCGGAACAGTTCGCTGACAAATGGGAAATTAATGCCTATGAAGATATAGAGCGATTTTATGATGCGGTTGATGTGGTATATATTGCTTCGCCTCATAATTCACATTATGACTATATCAAAGGTGCATTGGGGCATGGAAAGCATGTATTGTGTGAAAAACCTATGGTTCTACAAAAGCATCAGGCAGAGGAGACTTTTGTATATGCGAAAGAGTTGGGACTGGTTCTTTTTGAAGGGATAAAGACAGCCTATTGCCCCGGGTTTCAAAAACTGTTAGGTATTGCCTGCAGTGGAGTGATTGGGACGATTCGAAATATCGAAGCATGTTTCACAAAGCTGGAGCGGGGGAATAGTAGAGAATTAACAGATTCAATATATGGAGGTAGCTTTATTGAATTGGGAAGTTATGTTATGCTTCCAATTTTGAAACTGATGGGAACTGATTATGAGAATATTTTTTTTGACTCGATTAATGGGGAGAATGGCCTGGATCTATTTACAAGAGTGACGTTAAGATACCGGAATGGCCTTGCTACAGCTACCTGCGGACTGGGAGTAAAATCGGAGGGCAGGCTTTTGATTGCCGGGACGAAGGGATACATTCTGGTGGAAGCTCCATGGTGGAAGACCACATATTTTGAAGTGCATTATGAAGATGCCGGCAGAGTGGATAAATACTCGGAAGTATTTCTTGGAGATGGACTAAGATATGAGATTAGTGAATTTTTGTTTCGGATTAACCATGGTGGAAAAGAGGATTTTAAGTTGACAAGAGGGGAATCTATTGCTTTAGCAGGGATTATGGATCAATTTGTGAGAATGCGCTTGGGGTAGATATATATTCATAGAGATAGAATAATCCAGAAGTTGTGTCAGCGTTATCCATAGATTGCAATATAAGAAGAGCTGAACAGAGAGGACTGACATGAGAAAAGCAGAAAAAAAAGAAATATTGGCTTTTATTAATAGTTTTTATCAAGCTCATGAAGAAATTAAGGAAGCATTGAACCATAAGAAGATGATATCTGTACAAAATATGCTCAGCGAATGTCAGGGGTTTGCGATTCAGTTGGGAGAGACGATTGAAAAACTGGAGGGCGAAGGACATATTACAGTTACTTATGTAGAAGAGTACTGTGAAGCTTTATTTTGTTTGTTTGAGTCAATAAAAAAGGATGATATAAATATAAATACTATATACAAACTTCTTATGAAGTTGTTGGTCAAGATTGAAAATAGTGTGAGAAACGATATTACAGTTAGAAAAGAAATAGTTTTTTTCCCATATAAGGTTGCAATGTGGGACAGCCTTGAGAGTGTGTATCTTGCTGCAAGCAAAGATACGGACTGTGATGTTTATTGTGTGCCTATACCGTATTACGATGTAAGACCGGATCGTACGCTGGGGCAGATGCATTACGAAGGGCGTGAATATCCAGAAGGGATAGAAGTGATAGAATGGCAGTCTTATAACTTTGAAGAACGAAAGCCGGATGTGATTTATATCCACAACCCTTATGACAGCTGGAATCTGGTAACAAGCGTTCATCCAAGGTTTTATTCGGAAAATTTAAAAAAATATACGGATACATTAGTATATGTTCCTTATTATTCTACAACAGGGGGAATGTCAGAAGGACAAAAGTTATGTCCTGCATATATTTATGCAGACTATATTATCATACAGGCACCAGGATTTAGAGAATATTTTGATGAAAGAATACCGGATGAGAAGTTCCTTCCATTTGGTTCGCCAAAGTTTGATAAGATTATAAAGAAATGCCAGAATCCGCCAGAGCCTCCTTTGGAGTGGAAATTGAAGATGGAAGGCCGAAAAGTATATTTTTATAATACCAGTATCGGAGGGATGCTTGGTGAAACGGAAGATTTCTTGAAAAAAATGAGATATGTATTTTCTTGTTTTGAGGGTAGGAAAGATTCTTGTCTTTTATGGCGTCCGCATCCATTGCTGGAATCTACATTTGATTCTATGCGACCGATGTATAAGCAGGAATATCTGGCATTGAAGAGGGAGTTTCTGGATAAAGAGTTGGGGATTTATGATGCCACGCCTGACATGGAGGATACGATAGCACTATGCGATGCATATATTGGAGACGCTGGAACATCAGTTACTTCTTTGTTTGGGATTGTGGGGAAACCCATGTTTATATTGAATAACCGGCTGCATAGTGAACCAGAAGAAGGGAGTTGGCGTGGAGAAATCTATGTAGGACTTTGCTATCTTGAGAAAAATAAATTTACTATAGCTCAGGGAAATAAGCTGTATGTGTCAGAGCCTTTTAAGCATGATTACAAGTATTTATGTGAATTGTCAGATTATGTGCATGGAGGAGATTATAATAAGGTTTACGAGATTAATAAGAAGTTGTATGTATGCCCACAAAATGCTCAAAACATTCTGGTGATTGACGAAACAGGGAAGCAAAAGAAAATAGAGTTAGTGCAGGTAGGGCCAAAAGCTGATGTCTTTATATGGACAGTGGCAGTAGAAAATTATCTTATTTTGTTGCCGCATAAATACCCGGCGATAGTGATGTATGATACCCAAACAGGTAAAATTATGTATGTAGGAGAGGAGATAGATGTATTTGTTAAAGAGAAAAATGGGATAGTAATATCCGGAGGAGCCGGGTATAAAAATGGGAAGCTTTTTCTGACCTCTCCAACTGATAGACAAATATATGTATTGGAAATAGAAACAGGAGAGCATATGGTTGTTGAACTGCCAGTTGAATCTGAAGGTGGATATAGAAATATTCTACCTTATAAAGAAGATCTTTGGTTGTTACCTTATGAAGGGATGAATATTGTCCGATGGAATCCAGATACAAACGAAGTAAGGGAATATGATCAATTTCCACAGGGGATTCAACGTAGAGATTCTCTCTCTGACAGTAAATGTATGGGGCAGCCATTTAGCAGTGGAGCATTTTATGGAGATTATCTATATCTGACCCCAGAGTGTGCAAATATGTATGTTAGACTTCATATAGCCACAGGGGAAATGACTGAATGGAGACCTCCATTTGTGGATGGGGAAGGGGAAGAATATTTTTATACAACTGCGAAGAGCTATTTCCTTTGGGGCGAATGTGATGAAAAAGGAAGAGTTATGATTTTTTCATATCCCAGGAGAAAATTATATGAAATCAATCTTAAGACTAATGATTGTTCTGAGCTAGAGGTGCGTTTTGATGTGGATGAACTAAAAGCGCATGAACCTGGATTTTGCTGTTCGTCAAAAGGACTGAGATACTGCTGCCATGAAAATGCTTTTAACACTATTCGAAATTTTTTGGATAATAATATTATGGGAAATCAGTTTGAAAGAAACAAACAGATTGGGGCATATAAAGAAATTGTATCTAATTATGATGGTACTTGTGGAAAAAGGATACACGAATTTATGCGTAAACTATAATGTTTTTTTGGGGAAAAATGATGATACAGATTGACAAAGATATTCTTCGGCAACTGCAGATGATTCAGTTGGAAATGCTGGTTGAAGTAGACAGGATATGTAGGAAATGTGATATTAAATATAATATTATCGCCGGAACCCTGTTGGGAGCAGTGCGGCATGGTGGATATATTCCATGGGATGATGATGCGGATGTGGCATTTTTAAGACCTGAATATGAAAAATTCAGACAGGCTATAAGAACAGAATTGGATACATCACGTTTTTATTTTCAGGATAATCGAAGAACAAAAGGCTATCGATGGGGATATGGGAAACTACGAAGGAAAAACACTCTGTTTTTACGGGAACATCAAGAACATATGCCTTATAAACAGGGAATATTTATAGACATTTTTCCGCTTGATGGTGTACCCGATAATTATCTGCTAAGAAGTATAAAAAATTTTCAATGTTTTTGTGTTAGAAAAATTTTTTGGTCAAAGGTGGGACAAGTGGCAGAACAGAAAATACTGAAACGACAATGGTATAAACTGCTTGCTAAGATACCGGAGGAGTGGATTTGGAACTACTATTATAAGATGGTCATTTATGCTAATAAAAAGAAAACCAGAATGGTTAGGATTCTGGCATTTCCGACACCTAACAGTGAGTACGGATATTATAGAAGCTGGTATGAAAATAGTGCTGATATTATGTTCGAGGGGAAATTATTTCGGGGAATTAAAGATTATGATAGTTATCTGAGTTTTAAATTTGGAGAATATAGAGAATTACCTCCGTTAGAAAAAAGAAAAATCCATCCAGTCACGGCAATACAATTGCTGGATAATGTTGAGCAAGGGGAAAAGAAGTTTAATGAAGCATAAATTCTGTGGAGAGATTGAATAATGGATATTTCAATACTTTGTATTACCTATAATCATGAAAAATATATTAGAAAAGCTTTGGACGGGTTTCTTATGCAAAAAGGAAATTTTGAATATGAGATCTTAATTCATGATGACGCTTCTACAGATGGAACAATAGAAATTCTAAAAGAATATAAGGAAAAATATCCAGATAAGATAACCCTGATTCTTCAGAAAGAAAATCAATTCTCGAAGGGGATAAATGTTTTGAAGACGTTTATTTACCCATTGGTAAAGGGAAAATATATAGCTTGTTGTGAAGGAGACGATTTTTGGATTTATAATTACAAATTGCAAAAACAATATGATTTGATGGAGTCTAATCCTAATATTTCTTTATGTTATCATAACGCATTGATATACCAAGAGGAACAAGATCTGTTAAGGCTTAATGTATATGACCACCCATCGGGTTATATAGAAGATAGAGATATCATTAATGTTACAAAAGGATGGTATCCAACGGCTTCTATTTTTTGCAGAGCGGATTATATAAAAGAACAACCAGAGTTTTGCATATCTACAGGTGATGAAGTATGGCGGACGTACATGGCATGTAAAGGAAATTTATATTATATTAATAGGGCATGGAGTATATATAGAGAGTTTACCAATGGAGGATGGAATACAAGATATTATCAAGATAGAGAGTTAGCGCAAAAGCATTTCAAGGATACAGTTGAATATTTTAAGGAATTCAATATATATTCAAAAGGGCGGTTTGAAAAATATATAAAGGAAAGATTATTTCTTGCTGTTCATAAATATAGGGATGCGCACTGTGGGCTGGAATGTTCTGTGAGTGAATTACGTAATTGTTTAAGTGATCTTAAAAATGTAACAGACCATTTGACGAGTGACGTATTGGATGATTACTTTTCAATATATGCAATAAGGTGCAGGGATTATTATAAACTAACAATTGAGGAACAACAGTTGTGTAAAAAAGCAGGACTATATCTATATGGTGCAGGGAATGAGGCGATGAAAGCACTTATAGAACTAGATAAATATGGTGTGTCTCCCAAAGGTATTCTGGTATCGGACATACGGGGGAATCGTACAACATTACTTGGAATCCCAGTATATGAAGTAGATGAATTTATATTTAATGAAAATACATGGATATGGCCTTGTTTAATAGATGGAAGGGAAGATGTTTTGAAAATTTTATATAGTAAGGGATGTAAAAACATTGTGATATAGATAGGCTATTTACAAATTATAAAAAGACAATGTGAAAAGTGAGAGTAATTTAATATTATGGAGGCTGTAGATGAATGGGTAAATTATGCAAAAGAGGAAGAGATTTTATCCAGATTTATAATGTGGATGGAGATGTAAGAATATGTGGTTGGAAAAGCGATGGGTTTATTGGAAATATTAAAGAAAATACACTTCCGGAATTGTATCACGGAAAGGCAGCGAAAAAAGTACGGGAGCGGCTTATCAAACAGGACTATTCTAAATGTTTAGTTGATGGGTGCCCATATTTAATGACAGATGCGATATGCGATTTCCAAACAGAATTAGGGGAACTCCCAGATTATCCTGAAGAACTGTATCTGGCATTTGAAAATGATTGTAATTATCGTTGTAAAAGCTGTACAGTCCATAATTTATTGAAGGGAAAGACAAAAGAAGAATTAGAGCGCAATTGTGACATTATAGAAGAGAGAATACGTGAAGCAATGCCATATGTTAAAAGGATTAGTGCAAATGGGCATGGAGAATTATTTACGAGCAAAAGGACTCTTAAATTATTATCTGAATGGAGTCCTAAAGCACCGGTAGAAGAATGTTCGGTTGTTCTGGAGACAAATGGTTCTTTGTTTGATGAAGAGCATTGGAGACAGATTGAAAATTTGGGGCAATATGATCTATGGGTCGGTATTACAGTTATGAGTTTTGATGAACCAATATATCAATATCTTTCAGGGGTAAAATATCCGATTGAGAAAATAGAAAGTAATCTTAGATTTGTTAAAAGCCTTCGCGAAAAGGGTATTGTCAATACATTTGAAATTGCTACCGTTGTAATGGCAGATAATTTCAGAACCCTTCCGGAATTTGCCCATAGATGTATTGAGGAATTTGGAGCGGATTATGTGAGGCTTCGTCCTTATGATAATTGGGGCGGTCAAAATGAAATGGAAGAATTTTTTATGAACATAAGAAATCCGAAGCATCCATATCATTCTGAGTTTAAAGAAGTTATGAAACATCCTTACCTATCCCATCCAAAAGTTCATGATCATAGCGGTGGAAGCGACCAATATAAAAGAACAGCTGTGCCATATGAATTTTCAGATATAAAGTGGAAGATATTGACAAAAATATTGGATGAGCCTGAACGGGTAATGGAAGTAGTTTCGAAGATTAGTAATCCTATAATTTATGGAATGGGAAATTTATCTTCCGTGCTTGTCAGGGAGATGAATCACAGAAATATTTTACCGTTGTGTATTATAGATAATTATAAGGAAAGCGGATGCTTTGAAGGAATTCCTGTATATAACATTAGGGAAGTAAAAGGATTAGAAAATAAAGAGATTTCTATTATAGTTACCCCGATTAATGGCTTATCCGATGTGTACGCAAAGTTAAAGGAACACTGTATACAAGGGAAGATTGTACCAATATGGGAAATTATTGGAGACAAAGAAATAGCAGATAGATTGATATATTTGAATAAATTGTGATTAAGGTAAATCTATATGAAAAAAATTGTACATTTTTCTTTAGCAAATGCAAAGGGTGGCATTACACAGTATGTTCTGAACAACTGGAAATATATTGATAAAACAAAATTTCAGTTTGATGTAGTTACATTCGGTGAAAAGCTAGACTTTCAGAAGGATTTAGAGGCAGATGGATGTAGAGTTTTTTATGTAAAGAATCGGGCAGAGGATAATTTAAAATATTTTCAGAATGAGATACTGCAGATATTTTCAAATGAGTATGATATTGTCCATTTACATACCAGCTATTGGAAAAGCTTTGAATTAGAAAAACTAGCTAAACAAGTGAGAATACCTAAAATCATTGTTCATGCTCATAATACGGCGGTGTTTGATGATAACGGAAGAGAAGAAAAAGAGAAGCAGCATTACAAGCTTCGGGAAGAATTAACAACAGATATCGCGACAGATTTTTGGGCATGTTCCAGACTTGCGGCCGAATGGTTATATTCAGATAAGATTCCACAGGAAAAGATTCATATTATGAACAATGCCATAGATGTGCATTCGTTTCTGTTTAACGGGCAGAAGAGAAAAGAAATCAGACAACGTCTGGGGTGGGATGATAAACTTATTATCGGTCATGTCGGTCGGTTTTCCTATCAAAAGAATCATGAATTTCTATTAGAATTGATGAAAGAGACTGTAAAGATAAAAGAAGATGTTAGATTAGTTTTGATTGGTAAAGGGCCACTAGTCGATAAGATACAGTTATTGATAAAACAGTATAATTTGATGGACAAGATATTTTTGGCAGGTGTCTGTGATGATGTAAATTGTTGGCTTCAGGCGATAGATATATTCGCATTGCCCTCTCGTTTCGAAGGTCTGCCAATTGTTGCGATAGAGGCTCAGGCTTCTGGGGCAAAATGTCTGGTTAGCGATACGGTAACAAAGGAGACAGCGGTCACAGATAACGTTTCTTTTTTGCCTTTGGATGTGTCTGTCTGGCGGGACAGGATTTTGTCGGACAAGATTGAGACGGAAAATAGAAGGAAGTATGCGGATCAGGTAATACAGGCAGGATACGATATTACACAATATGTGAAAATGCTGGAAAATATGTATAACAGCGATGATGAGGCGGCAGGATGTTGATAAGTGTGATAGTACCACTCTACAGAGGAGAAAAATATATAAGCAGGATTATTGACAGTATAGAAAGTAATATAAATATTGACTGTTCAAACATAGAAATTATTTTCGTAAATGATTATCCGCAGGAATTTTTCAAAGTTACAGATTATACAAGCCGGATCAAGATAGAATTTTTGAACCATAAGCAAAACAAAGGGATCCACCAGACGAAAATAGATGGATTTATGGAATCCAAAGGACAATATATATTATTTTTGGATCAGGATGATACAATTGCGAATGATTATTTTGATAGTCAATTACGAGAAATAGGAAATTGTGATGCCGTATTCAGCAATGGATATCACAGACAAAAAGAACCTATATATAATTCAGATAAAATGAAATCAATCAGCTTCAATTTGAATGAATATCTGTTATCCGGGTATCCTTTAATTTCTCTTGGACAGATGTTGATCAAAAGAAAAGCAGTTCCAAAGGGATGGATTAATGATCCTATGAAGCACAACGGGTGGGATGATCATCTTTTCTGGGTGTGTATGATGTATGAAAATAGTACCGTTGTGTTCAATAACAAGTACTTGTATGTTCATGAAGAGGATGGAAATAATGCATCCTTTGATTGGATGGCAATGAAGAATTCTGGAATTGAGTTTAAAGACAAGGTTGTTGGATTAAAAATATTTGATAAAGATGATAAAAGAGATTTTATAGATATGATTGAGAAGCGAGTTGCAAAGTATGAAAAGTATATGGAATTGGATGAATTGATCAATCATACCAAAATACAACGGATTAATGATTATTTATGTAGAAATTTAATTCAAACTATCGCGATATATGGAATCGGTGTATATGGTAGAAAACTTTGCCAGATGATTGACCCCAAAAGAATCTGTATTAAATACGGAATAGATCAAAATGCAATAAATAAGAATGCTGATTTTCCGATTTATGAGGAAATAAAAGAAGATATTCTGGTTGATGGTATTGTATGTGCAACTGGTTTTGAGGATGAGAGGATTAAGGCGGGCATATCAGGTAAAGTGCTGACTTTAAAAGAAATACTCACAGAAAGCTGTAGGCAGGATATAGAAGCAGGTCTAACTCTAAAAAGTAAAATTTGAATAAAAGTATCTTAATAAAACGGGTAAAGGAAACAGTTTATGAGTTCTTTAGTATCAGTAATTATTCCAGCATATAACAGGGCCCAAACGTTGCCTAAGGCAATAAACAGCGTATTTGGCCAGACTTATACAAATTGGGAATTGATCATAGTCAATGATGCTTCAAAAGACAATACGGATAGTGTAGTGGAGAAATATCGCGACATCAGGGTTAGGTATTTTGTCAATTCTGAAAATAAAGGGGCAAATTACTGCAGAAACCTTGGTGCTCAATATGCGCAGGGGGATTACCTTGCTTTTTTAGATAGTGATAACTACTGGTTACCGGAAAAGCTTGAAAAGGAAATGGAAGTAATAAAAGGGAACGAAAAAACGATCGTTTTTTGTCAGACCCAAATGTCTGGTGCAGGAAATACTAATATATCCGCTACAGTTTATTTCAAGGAAAATGATTTTGCGAAGTTATTAACTGAAAGAAATGTTATAGATACAAGCTCTGCACTGATATTTTACAGAGATTTTGAAGAAATAGGGGGATTTGATGAAAAAATGCCCAGACTCCAGGATTGGGAATTTTTTTTCAGGGCAGTTAATTTATATCATTATAAAGTGAAATTTCTAAAGGAATGTCTTAGTGTAAATATCCGGCAAGAGAACAGTATTTCTGTCAATAATTATAAGTATATTGATGCAATCCTATATTTTTATAAGAAATACAAAAATACTTTTTTTGATGAAAACTGGCTTTACCGGCAGCTATATGGAAAAGTTAAAATAGAGTATAATAAGGATGAGGCGATATATGCAGAACAAAGACTATTTGAAATAATGAAAGAACAAGATTTAAATCAGACAGAAGGAATACACAAAGTATGGAAAATATACACGGATAAATTATGTGATAAACAAAAACAATTCTCAATTCTTTATCAGTGGAAATTACTAAGTTCAAAAAATCTGATACAGGATTATATGAAAAGGTTCTTCAAAGGAAATGGCGGTGTCGCAATATATGGCCTTGGAGAATGGGGGATTTTGCTATATGAGGAGTTGATGCAGTTGGGAATACACGTGGTTTATGGAATAGATAGAGGAGTGTTTTCTTTTTATAGCCTGCCTGTCTATAAACCAGATGAGCCATTACAGAAGGTGGATTATATTATAGTAACTCCTATTAGAGCTTTGAATGAAATTAAAGCGCAGATGGAAGAAAAAAAGATAGGAAAAGTTGTTACAATTGAAGAAATTGTGAACCAGGGAATAAAAGGATATTGTGACTAAGAGGAAGAAATCAGTGAAGAAGATGATTATATATGGAACGGGGAAATATGGAAAAAAGATATACAGATTCTTTAACCAGGTTGGCTGTAACATTTATGCGTTCTGTAAAACATATGCTGAGATAAATGAGACTTGTGTGGGAGTGAAAGTAATCAATTTGGAGACAGTTTTTGGATTGAAGAAGAAGGAAGATTATATTATAATCCTTTCTATTTTTGATAGAAAGATAAGTAATGAAATAAAAAAGTGTTTGATGGAACAGGGGTTTGATGAGTCTCATCTATTTTGCATGACTTCTTTTTATTCAGATAATCTTTTAATTGATGACAACATCGATGTTAATGGGATATATAGATGTAATTGCTGTAATAGTAATATCATGCGTTTTTTACCGAATGGTGAACAAAGAGAAGTGTTTATACAACATCATATTATAGGCGGAGGATACCGGGAATGTGTGGTATGCCCTGTATGTGGTGCGTTGGATAGGGAAAGATGGCTGAAATATGTCTTGCAGAATTTTACATCTTTGTTTAGTGCTTGCAAGTGTACGGTACTTCATATAGCTCCTGAACCTGTTGTATATCGTTTATTAAGAGGTAATGATTTATGTGATTATTATACAGGGGATATTTTCATATCGGGAAGGGCGCAGCATAAGATTGATCTGACGGATATTCAATTCAAGGATGAATTTTTTGATTATATCATTGTAAACCATGTGTTTGAACACATCGTAAATATTGAAAAAGCCTTTTGCGAAATAAAGCGAGTATTAAAATCATCTGGTAAGTTGATTACATCTTTTCCAATATGTACGGATATGAAAACAATAGAAGACTATTCTTTAACAGAAGATGAGCGGCTGGTCAGATTTGGACAAAGAGATCATGTCAGGTTATTTGGCAACGATTATCGGGAGTATATAGAGTCCTATGGATTCAGAACGGAGATTTTATCACCTCAAAATATTTTATCCTCAAATTTGATTCAAACATATGGATTGATTGCAGATGATATAATATTGATATGCTCAAAACCATAAGGTGAGGGAAAGCAGAGCGATGGATAAGGGGATCATACTTTCAATGACTTCCTATCCTAAAAGGATAGGCAGCGTTAGTAAAGTGATAGAAAGATTATTTTATCAAAGTATAAAAGCCAGTAAGATTCTATTGTGGCTAAGTTTATGTGAATTTCCGGAAAAAGAAAAAAATTTACCCAGGGAATTAGTTGATATAGAAGGGAAAAATGGTTTTGAAATTTGCTGGGTAGAAGAGAATTTAAGATCTCATAAAAAATACTATCATGCATTTCAAAAATATAAAGACTATATTATAATCACGGTGGATGATGACATCTGTTATTCTTCAACGATGGTTGAGGAATTATTAAATTCATATGTGCAATTCCCAAATGCGATATCTGCAAGGAATGTGCGTATTATGTTAAGGCACGCGGACAGGATCGCGGATTATGAGTTATGGGATGGAAATAGTGAGGGATATAAAAAATCAGAAAGAATGGATTTGTGTGCTATAGGATGGGGGGGAGTTTTATATCCACCGCATATCTACAGGGATAGGTGGTTTGATACGGAAGCAATAGAAAGTCTAAGTCCTGATCAGGATGACTTGTGGTTAAAATATAATGAAATATTAGATGGAATCCCTGTTGTATATACAGGGCAGGAAAGCCAGGATGTGGTTATGATGGAAGCACAAGAGTGTGCCCTTCATAAGTTAAATATGTGTGGGAAGCAAAATGATATTTGCGTAAGTGAATTACAAAAATGGAGTAGAATTCAAAATAATTTGCTAATAGAACAATGGTATAAAGGCTTATATGATTGTAATGCATTCTACAAAGAAAAAAGAAAACAAATGGCAATAGACTTCCGAAATATATTGGCAGATAAAGAGAATAAAAAAATCTTTATCTGTGGAGCTGGGAAATTTGCAAAAGCTTTAATTAAACTATTTGACTATTGTCAAATCCGTAAAAAAATTACAGGGTTATTAGTATCTGATTATAATGGTATATTTATGAATTTAGATGAAATTCCTGTTTTTTTAATTGATGACGTTGAATTGGATGAAAATGTGTTGGTTTTATGTGGTGTAGGCGAAAAAAACAGACAGATATTAAAACCGCGTTTTGATACGAAACCATGCAGTTGGTTAGATATGGATCTGCCGTCTATTTTTACTTGCTTTGAAACAATAAAATGTGAATAAAGATTGAGAATTTTACTGTCATAGATGGAGGTACGCAAAAACATGGTATCAGTTGTAGTTCCGGTGTATAATACTTCGAATTACTTGGAAAAAACAATACAAAGTATCATAGTCCAAACATATACAGAATGGGAAGTGATTCTGGTTGATGATGGTTCAACGGATAATAGTTTGGCAATCTGTAATAGAATTGCCGGACAAAATACTAAAATACGAGTATACCATCAAAGAAATAAGGGGCTGGCCGCGGCACGTAACGCAGGTATTAGATTGGCCGGTGGGAAGTATCTTATGTTTGTTGATTCAGATGACGAAATCCCTGAAAATTATATAAAAGATATGGTTGATGAGATAGAACGGGGGAAATATGACATCGTATTTTGTGGATTAAGGAGAATATGCGGAGCCAATATTCTGGAACAATTTTATGAAGAGGCCTCGTATGATAACGACCAATACTATATTGCGACATACGATAAATTTAAGACACGGTCTTGCTGCACTGCCATATATAAGAGAGAGATTATTGAAAAAAATCATATTCTATTTCCGCAGAAATTGGCGTGTGGGGAAGACTCGATTTTTGTCCCGAGGTATATCTCATGTTGCGAGGCCAACATAGGTACGACTAGTAAATGCTATTACGATTATATAGACCAAGATGTGAATTCGATTACTAAGAATATTTTCTATAACCACTACATTTTAGACCGAAAAATCTATCTTGAATCCTATAGGAACAGTATCGACAAAGAAAATTTTATTGAAAACACAGGGGCGAGATATATAGATATTATGATCAGGGAGTTGATGAATTTTGTTGCTTACTCTGATGAACCATTTTTAAAAAAGATGAAACAGATAGAAATGGTAGTAGAAGATGAATTGACACAGCAGGCAATTGTATATTATAAAAGAAAATCTTCTAAACACAGTAAATGGATTCCATGGATAATGAAAAGAAAATTTTCCGTTATGACGTTTATGGCTTTGAGATATCGAGTTAAAAGTACACATTATAAAAAAGAACAGGCTAAAGTCAAGTCAATTTGGCGAGAAGAATAAATAGACCGACAAAATAACAGGAGGGCGGAATGATATACGGGGCATTATCAGTATCTGAATTAAAAAAACAAATAAACC
This sequence comes from uncultured Clostridium sp., assembly GCA_964415625.1. GTDB lineage: Bacteria > Bacillota > Clostridia > Lachnospirales > Lachnospiraceae > Schaedlerella. The sequence continues at coordinate 27,197 of CAYQBE010000019.1, read as the reverse complement.
GGAACGTATATTGTTTTGGCGCGGGCAAGGCATTTGATTCTTTTATGAAAGAATTTGAGTATTTTGGACTGGAACGCCATATAAAAGCAGTGGTAGACAACAATCCCGACAGGTTCGATATACCAGTCAAAGTAGTCAATCATATTCGTATTCCGATCCTATCATTAGGGCAGATATTAACTGAAATAAAAAATAATGATCAGATTTTGATCACTACTGCCGCATACGAAGAAGTGATAGAGCAGCTGGAAAGAATCGAACAGTTAAAAAATGTAAAATATTATATTTATTCAATCATGAGGATTGAACAGTATGATTGCGACAGATTAAAGAATGAAGTCCCGGCACAGCTATCCGTATATAAAGAAGTTCAAATTCCTAGAGTGATCCATTATTGTTGGTTCGGCAGGCAGGAGATGCCCGTTCAATATAAGGAATGGATAGAAAGCTGGAAACACTATTGTCCTGGTTATGAGATCATAGAGTGGAATGAAGAGAATTATGATGTACATAAATGCACGTATATCAGTCAGGCATATAAAATGAAAAAGTGGGCATTTGTATCGGACTATGCACGTATAGACATTATAAATGAATATGGAGGAGTCTATCTGGATACGGATGTCGAATTAATAAAAAATATAGACAAGCTGCTGATGAATGATTCATTTTGCGGATTTGAAAGTGACAAATACGTTGCCTATGGCCTGGGCTTTGGGGCAAAGAAGCAAAACAAGATAGTGCGTGAGATAAAGGAATATTATGACAACGCCGAATTTGTATTGAAGGACGGAACGATTAATCAGATAAACTGTCCTGCAATACAAACGGAAATAATGAAAAAGTATGGTCTGGTATGCAATGGAGAGTTCCAAATCGTAGGAGGAATGGCAGTTTTCCCGCCGCGTGTCCTTTGTGGAATGAGCCCGTATAGTTTTAGGATAGAACGTGATCTGGCAGATACATATGCTATCCATCACTTTGTAGGATCATGGCTTGATAATAATCAAAAGAAAAATACGATGATTTCAAGAATGAAGAAATGGGGCAGAAATGAACGCTATATTTACCCGGGGGATGAATGAGTATGGTAAGAGTTGTTGAAGCAAAGAGAGAGGAGTTCTTTTACCTTGCCGCACAAAAGAAAGTGTATTGCTTTGGGGCAGGAAAGCGCTTGGAATATTTTAGGAAGAACCATCCGTATATATCAATTGCGGGAATCATTGACAATTATAAAAAGAATAATGTCTATGATATGGATGGCAAATGGATTCCTGTTTGGTTTCCAGATGAAGCTATCCATCAAATTGATTTAGATATGGTGATCGTGGTTACATCTGTTTCAGTGGAAGAAATTGTGGAACAGATGGATAGAATCATAGAATTTGATGGTGTATCCTGCTACTTGGAGATACTATTAGATTCCTGTATTGGTTTGGCTGCTGATGAGGCATTACAGTTAAAAAGAGTAGCTTCCGGATTGTTGCGTAGGAATCGTGAGAGTATCATAAAGAAAGATTACGGAGAAACGAATCTTTCATCTGTAAGAAAGAAATTTCAGACATGGGAATATTTCAGGGTCTCGAATACAGCTGGAAGTAAAGCTAGGGAAGATATCAAAACCATATTTGGGAATATGGGGTATCAAGTTTTAAAGCTTCATTGCAGTAGAGGAGATGTAGGAACTGTCGCCGCACAATGCAGCGATAGGCTGGCGCGTTCAGAATGGATGTATATTTATGATATGATACCGAAGCACTCCATAATGATGATGCAATCCATGTCTTTTGATGAAAACAGACTTCCAAAAGATATTATACTGCGTATGAAAAAAGAAAAGCAGATCTCTTTTGTGTATCTTATACACGATGTTGATTTGTTACGGAAATATGTTACATCACAAAAATGGAAAGAAGAATTTCCATTTATAAAGGAATTCAGTGATTTTTTTATTGTACATAATACCGTAATGCGGCAGTATTTTAAAGAGCTGGGGATTGAGGAGAACAGAATTATAAATCTGGAGATTTTTGATTATCTACACTGCGTAGAAAATACTAGGAAAATTTTTGAAAAATCCATTACTATTGCGGGAAATTTAAATCTGGAAAAGAGTCCATATCTGAAATTTCTCAAACAATTATCACCGTTAAAGATTCACTTGTATGGGCCGAATTTTTCTCACGATATGCTTTCCAGGTCAGGTTATATTGATTATGGAGGTTCGATTTCGGCAGATTTATTACCACAGAAGTTGGACAGAGGCTTTGGACTGGTGTGGGATGGTAACAGCATAGATACATGCGTGGGAGGGACGGGGGAGTATCTAAGGTATAACAACCCACATAAAATGTCCCTGTATCTTTCGGCAGGCTTACCGGTCATTATATGGAGAGGTGCGGCACAGGCTGGATTTGTAAGAGAGAATCGAGTGGGAATTGCAGTGGATTCGCTATATGAGATCTATGATATTTTGAACTCAATAAATGAAGAGGAATATACGACTTTGGCAGAAAATGCAAAAAAAATTTCCAGGCGGCTGAAAGATGGGCATTACACAAAGTTGGCAGTAAAAAGGGTAGAGGAGTTGGCAGAGAAAATATGATAAAAATAAATGATGCAGATACAATCAAGACAGATCCAATAAGTATGGCACGGGGAAATTTTGCATTAATGAAACGCTGGCTGGAAAATAAAAATGCAAATAAAAGCTTTGTAGACTATTTTCATCAGTGTGGTTATAAAACAATAGCTATACATGGCGCTGGTGATATTGGAAAATTGTTATATGAAGAAGTAAAAGGATCCGATATTCAGGTGAAATATTTTATAGACAGGAACGGCGAAGGGATACATGAGATTGAGAGAATACCAGTTACTACACTAACACATATAGATGAGATGGAGGATGTTGATATCGTAGTAATCACATTTATTAATTCCTATGACTCCATGTGCAGATTGCTGGCAAGATATGTGCCGGAGATAAGGACATTATCAATAAAGGAAGCAATATATGAAATGTAATGAATTGGGAGGGATTGTATGATAGAACGTGTGATTTCCAAGGAATTTAAAACGGATGGTGTGGATAAAAGCTACGATGAAATATTTTTACTGATTTGTCAGAAGATGGATATTCAGCTGCAGGATCAACGGTTTGTATATTTTCTTGATATGAAGTATCTCATGGATACTACAAAAGGAACGCCATACCAAAACCTGACTCCGGATTACAATAAGATACTGCATTCCGGGTTGAAGCAATTAAAATATCCAGATCCAGAAATCACAAATACTTTTTGCGCGAGCAATAATGCAGTACTAGCCAGTATGTCCCTGCTTGCAGACCGGATTATCGAAAAGCTAGAAAGATGTAGCTTCGACACAACAAGGCCAATACATTGGTTCGAACGGCTGAAAGATCAGCCCGCAGAACATTTTGAAGAAGCAATTCAGAGGATGCTTTTTGTAAACCAAATGTTTTGGCAGACAGACCATAGATTGACTGGTCTGGGGGCATGGGATTCTTATCTGTACCCATATTATGAAAAGGATATTGCAGAGGGAAAGCTTAAGAAAGAAGATGCAAAGGAAATATTAAAAGATTTATATATCATACTCCATAAGAATTACGAATTCAAAAGTAATATATTGATGGGAGATACCGGACAGATATTTGTGTTAGGAAAATCCGATTTAAATGGGAACTATATATGCAATGATCTGACATATTTATTTATTGAGGCAATGAAGGAAGTACAGTTATCGGATCCAAAGTGCCTTTTACGCGTAAGCAAGCATACACCGCGGGAGTTGATAGAGCTTGCTTTAGAATCCATTGTGACAGGGATTGGTGCTCCGCTCCTTGCAAATGATGACGTGGTGATCCCGCAATTGATTGAATTTGGAATTGATCAGACGGATGCATGTGAATATACCACCTCCGCTTGCTGGGAACCATTGATTGGTGGAAAAAGTTCAAGTTTGAATAATATGTTTTTCCTAAACTATCTAAAGGCATTGGAAAATTTACTGAAAAGGGAACGCCTGGAGAATATCAAATCTTTCGAAGAACTGGTGGATAAATATCTGGTTTATTTACAGAGAAACATCAAAGAGATTAGAAGGATTTTAAATATGCGGTATCTTCAGTACGATCCATTGCTCTCCGTTTTTGTGGAAGACTGCTTTAAGAATAAAAAGGATGTCTCCTGGGGAGGAGCACGATATCATGATGTAGGAGTTACATCAGTGGCAATGGGCAATCTGGTCAATGCCCTTTTAAATATAAAGGAACTTGTTTTTGAGGATCAAAGGTTTACATTATATGATGTAAAACAGATGACGCTTCTGGACTTTGAAGGGAAGGAAGACGTACGTAAAGAACTGAGGTCAAAGCCTTCCCGATGGGGAAGCGATGATACTGATGTGGGAGAGCTTGTAAACCGTATTACCTCATGTGTCTCGAAGGAGTTAGAGGAATATCGTTCTTATCTGGGCGGAAGGCTTAAGATCGGGCTGAGCGGTCCGACTTACCTGGATGCGGCAAAAGACTTTGGCGCGTCATTTGATGGACGTAAGAGCGGGGAACCATTTGTTGTCCATATTTCAAATGAAGATAATCATGGTTTTACAGAGATCATGAATTTTGCGTCGCAATTAGAATATGGCGAAGGCAGATTCAACGGAAACGTGGTGGATTTGATGGTTAGTCCCGATTTTATACACCAGAATTGGGATAAGTTTGTGGATTTTCTGATGATCTGTATTAAAAAAGGTTTTTTTGAGATGCAGATGAATGTAGTCAGCAGCAAGACTCTTCTCGAAGCGCGTAAGCATCCGGAGGATTTCCCGAATCTGATCGTCAGGGTATGGGGGTTCAGCGCATATTTTAAAGACCTGCCTGATGACTATAAAGATGTATTGATCAAGCGGGCGCTTAAGAATGAAGGAGCGGCATGATGCAGCGTCAATTAATGGTTACAAATATACAGAGAATGTGTTTTCATGACGGACCGGGAATCAGGACTACAGTCTTTACGAAAGGCTGTAGTATCCGCTGTCCGTGGTGTTCTAATCCGGAAAACATAAGCTTCCGGCCGGAATACTATGAAAAGGATGGCATCAGAGGAATATATGGAAAGGAATATCCAGTTTCAGAACTAGTAGGTATTCTTATGAAGGATCAGGATTTCTGGAATGTGGATGGAGGAGTGACCTTTTCCGGCGGAGAAGCTCTGATGCAGGCAGAAGCGTTGCAGGGTGTTTTAAAGGAGCTAAAAAAATTGCAGATACACACCGCAGTCGAAACGGCATTATTTATTCCGGTCGGAAAACTTAAGCTTGTGCTTCCATACATTGATTACTTTATAGTGGATATAAAAATCCTGGATCAGAAGATTTGTCATAAGGTACTTGGAGGCGATGTGGAGGTCTATAAAGCAAATGTAGAAATGTTGTATAAAAATGGAAGGTTAAAGCAATTCCGTATTCCCTGTTGTCCGGAATATACATTTACAGAAGAGAATAAAAAATTGCTCCTTGCGTTTTTAAAGCAATATCCGGATATTCCGGTACAGGTATTTTCTATCCATACTATGGGTAAGAAAAAATATGAGACCTTAAATCGTACAATGTGGGAAAGCAGAGGCGTGGAGGAGAACATTTTAGCTGAGTATTGCCGGAGTTTGAAAAAAGAAGGGATAAACGCGGAGGTTATCCATATTTAACAAAACTGGCATGAGTGTATCGCCAGCTGAGGCAGGATATACCTGTATTACTATACTATTTTTAGGAAAAGGGGACGCTGATAAGTATGAGAGAGATCGGCATATTTATATGCAATTATAATAAAGCGGATATCGTGATGAAGTGTGTAAAAAAAATTCAGGAGCAGACGTATCAGGACTTTGATATCCTGGTAGTGGATAATGCGTCTACGGATGATTCCGTGGAGAGGCTTCAGGAGAGATATGGTGAGGAGATCACAATCATACAGAATGAGGAAAACCTTGGTGGATCCGGTGGTTTTGGAAGGGGAATACGTACAGCGTTGGACATGGGTTATAAATATTTTATGCTGGTGGACAATGATGCTTTCCTGGATCAATATGCAGTGGAACATTTGTACCGTTATATGGAAGCTCATGAAGATACAGGAATCTGCGGCGCCGAGATTCTATATACGCAGAATCCGGATAAAATACAGGATCTTGGCGGTAGATTAGACATGGATTATTATCATATGGGCGGAGTGCTCGCAGGGCTGCCAGAGATGGAAGGGAATGCGGTTCTGGAATGCGATTATGTCGCAAGCTGTACGGTCATGGCACGGACAGATGCCGTACGTAAATTCGGTGGCTTTCCGGAAGAGAATTTTATTTATTGGGACGATGTAGAATGGAGTACAAAATGTTGGAAAGCAGGATATAAAGTGGTGGTGAACAGCCATGCCAAAGCGTATCACGATTTCTCAGACAGAGATATACGGAATATGTTTTTCCGTTATTATATCAATAGGAACCGCTATAAATATTTTACAAAGTACCTTCCGGAGGAAAAGTTAGAGGATTTTTATCAGACCATCACCAGAGAATTTTTTTCACAGAACTATGCGGCGATGAATAAAGGAAAATATGGGACGGTTTTTACAGCGTGGAATGCTTTGGATGATTTTATGCATGGGATTACCGGAAAGGCTGCTGATGGAAAGATTGTCCCATATGTAGAGGGGACAGACAGGCTTGCAGAAAGGGTTGCGGCATCGGATTCCGTTTTGATCTACATGCCGGAGCATACATGGGAAGAATATAATGGCTTGAATAATATATTCCGGTATTTGATGAAACAACATAAAGATATTAAGATCATGGTAACGTTTCGCTTAGAAGATCATAACCTGTTAGAGTATGACATGGTGTTACAGTTATGCGGGCATGTTACCAGGATCAAAGAGAATATCCTGCCAAGAATTTATATGGATCCATGGCGTAATTATGTATTAGATGAAAATGACTATCAGTATTTTAGCAGCTTTGAGCAAGGCTTGAAAAATTTTCAGGAAATGTACAGACCCTTGTTTGTGGAGCGTAGAAAAGAATTGCGGGAAGAGAACTAGGTTAAAAGGAGAAAACCAGAAATGCAGAGCATAGAGGAACGAAATTGCTTTAACGCGGTTTCAGAGCTGGACGGGAAAAAACTGATTCTTTTTGGTGCCGGGAGGATGGCAGAGTATTATTTAGAAAAATATGGTGAAAAATACCGGCCGGCAGTTATCGTAGATAATGACCCGGATAAATGGGGCTGTGAGAAAAATGGAATTGAAGTTCAAAATCCAAATATGATCGCGGGACTTGTACCTGGGACATACCGTGTCGTGATCGCGGTAAAATATTTTGAACCTATTGTAGATCAGCTTCTGTCCATGGGTATTGGAGAAGATGGCTACCGGATATTTAACAGGGACATGGATGGGTTGTTAGCCGGTAAATTAGCAAATACGGTTTCTGACGGCAGGTATTATATTGGATACGTGACCGGAGTGTTTGACCTGTTCCACATCGGACATTTGAACCTGCTTCGGAATTGTAAGGCACGCTGTCATTATCTGGTGGCCGGGGTTCTTACCGATGAACTGACGGAACAGGATAAACATAAAAGGCCATTCATACCGTTTGAGGAGAGAAAGGAGATCGTGAAACAGTGTAAATATGTAGACAGAGTGATCACAGTAGATTTCCATAATACAAATAAAGTAGATGCATGGAAAGAACTAAGATATGGCTGCTTGTTTTCCGGAAGCGATCATGAGGGGGAACCTTATTGGATGTGGCTGCAGAGCCGGCTACGTTCCTTGGGATCAGAACTGGAATTTTTCCCCTATACACAAAGCACGAGTTCTACGATGCTGCAGGCAGTGATTAAGGAACAGGTTATGCCGGATCATCAGTAAGCAGTCAGAATAGGAAGATGGAGTAAATATATGGAACCAGTTAGCAAGATGGATCAGATTATTGGAAATTATATAGAAAAACATGAAAGAAATGAATTTCGGGATGTTTTATCAGAAGATGAGCGCCTGGAGGTGGCTTTTTACCTGAGCGAGCTTCCGAATGGTCTGTTGGGCTGGTATCCGTTTGAAAAGTCAGGGAAAGTCCTTCAGATTGGAAGCTGGTTTGGGGCATATACAGAAATGCTATGTTCACGATGCAGGGATGTTACGATCGTAGAAGCTGATCCATATCGTGCATATATGACAGGAATCAGGCTCAAAGAAGTTAATAATTTAACAATTATTCAAAAAAGTATATCAGATTGTTACGCGGAAAGTAAGATAAAATATGATTATATTATATTTGTGATAGATGAAAATTTTGATGTTTTCCCAGACAAAGATGCTTATCAGCAGATAATAAGCGCCGCAAAAGCTATCTTGAATCCGGAAGGGAAGCTGTTGTTTTGTCTTCCGAACCGATTTGGGATAAAGTATTTTTGTGGAGAGCCGGATCCCAACACAAAAGTCAGGTTTGACGGGATGACAGAAGATAACTCAGGTCTTTATCGTTTTGACAGGCAAGAGCTTTTGAATTTTATAGAAGAAGCTGGTTTTCGATATATGAAAATGTATTATCCAATGCCGGATCATCACCATACACAGACACTTTATACAGATGACTATCGGCCGAATTCAGGTATGAAAGAGCGGCTATATAATTATGTCACGCATAAGACGGAAAGGATTTTGGATGAATGGCTATTGGCAGATCGTTTGACGAAAAACGATGTAATGCATTTTTTTTCAAATACATTTCTTGTAGAAGCAGGAAATACCCCATGTAGTCAGGTCATTTATTCGGCAATATCAGCAGAGCGGGCTCGGGAAAGAGCATTTGCGACAAATATAATGGCCGATGATATAGTTGAGAAGATCCCACTGTATGCGGAAGGCAGCAGGGGAATAAAACAGCTTATGGATTATACATGCGAGCTCTCTAAAAGGGGAATTCCGGTGTTGAAGATGGAAGAAAAAGAAGGACGGGCAGTGATGCCGTATGTGAAACTTTCTTCTTTTTCCAATTATCTGCAGGAAATTGTAAAAAAAGATGTAGATTTATTCCTGGATGGACTGGACAGGCTGCGTGATCATATACTTCAATCCTCAGACCATGTGCCGGCAGAAAAGAATGAGCTGCTGGCGCTGGCACCGGAAGCGGACTGGGGGGTGATACTGAAGAAGGCGTATCTGGAGATGATTCCTGTAAATAGTTTTTGTGATCAGGGTGAGATTTTATTCTATGATCAGGAGTTTACCAAAGATAATTGCCCGGCAGGTTATGTACTTTTCCGTGCATTGAAAGACATATATCATTTTTCGCCGGAGATTAATGATCGGATTCCAATAGAGAACTTGAAAGAGCGTTATGGACTTAACACAACATGGGAATATTATATGCAGGAGGAAGAGCGGTTTCAGACAGAACTCCGGAGGAGGAATATATATAGCGGTTTTTTTCACTGGCTGAGATATTTAGTTGACGTAGTAGAAAAGAACAGGTTAAAGCTGAACAGCGGGGAAGGGGAAAGGGATTACTTTAATCCGTTCTCAGACCTAGACAGCAGGAGGATCATCTTATTTGGTGCCGGGCGGATAGCAGAATATTATCTGGAAAAATATGGATCATACTATCCAACCTATTTTATTGTTGATAATAACCAGGAGAAATGGGGAAGCCAAAAGGATGGTATAGAAATAAAGGATCCGGGTATGGTATCCAGGCTTATGCCAGGAACATATCGTGTCATTATTGTTGTGAAAGATTATGAACCGATCGTACGTCAGCTGGAGGATATGGGAATTGGGGCAGACAGCTACCGGATCTTCAACACTGAAATAGACCTGCTTCTGGGAAAAAGATTACAAGTATCTATGACAGACGGAAAATATGAAGTAGGGTATGTTGCAGGAAAATTTGATCGATTTGGGATGCAGGAACTAAGGCTGCTGGGACATTGTAAGGCAAAAAGCCATTGCCTGATAGTGGGTGTATATACTGACGAGCAGATAATGGCAGAAGAAGATAAGATTCCGACAGTTCCTTTTAAGGAGCGCATGGAGATCGTGCGGCAGTGTAAATATGTGGACAGGGTGATCCCTGCTGATCTTCAATATTCTAATGAGATCGAGATGTGGAAAAAGATGGACTTTGGATGCTTGTTTTTACAGACTGATACCGAAGTATTATCTGATGCAATATGGCTGCAAAGGAAACTGCGTACGCTTGGTTCGGAAGTAGAATTTTTAGTGTAGACTATAAGTATGAATAGGGATGATGAAAAATGAATATAATCTGCTCTCCCGCCGGCATCGTGAATCCCTTCCGTCCCGGTCAGGGTATCATGGATATTGTGAATGCTGGTTTTAAAAATGTATCCTTTGATCTGGATATGTGCTGTTCCAGTTATGAACTGGAACATTTTGGAAAGCTGTCTGAGGAGAAAGACACTGCGGACAGGCTGTTTCGCCTAATTTCTAGGTACCCTTCAGAGATAGGTCCTTTTTTTGAAAAAATGCTTACCGTATGTATACAGAATCATGTGCAAATTCCGATCGCTCGTGCGCCATATCTGCCAAGGGATACAAAGCGGACTGACCTAAGAGGGCAGATGTTTGCAATTCATGAGGAGTGTATACGGATGTGCGGGCGGACTGGCTGCCATTATCTTGTGGTGCGTCCGTTGTATGTCAGGACGTGTGAGGTTTCCTGGGAGGTTAATCGAGAATATTATCTCCGGCTTGCTAAAGCAGCGCGGGAAGAGGATGTGACGATCCTGCTTGAGAATCAATGCCGAAGTATGAATGGACATATGGTGAGGAGTGTCTGCTCGGACGGAGAAGAAGCGGCGCAATGGATAGATGAACTGAACAGAGATACAGATGAAGAGCGCTTTGGATTCTGTATGGACGTAGGCGTATGTAGCCTTTGCGGACAGGATATGCGAGAGTTCGCGATCGCGCTGGGAAACCGGATTAGGGCGGTGGTTTTGCGTGACTGTGACGGCCAACATGAAGGAGCAATGCTACCCTTTACCTGCACACGTTTTGGCCAGCCACAGACGGACTGGTTGAACTTGATCCGGGGACTACGGGAAATCGGCTTTGACGGGCAGATGATTTTGTATATCCCGGATACAATCAGTACATTTTCGCCACTGCTTCGCCCACAGCTTATGACACTTGCCAGGACAACGGCAGAATATTTCAGATGGCAGATTGAGATAGAAAATTTGCTAAAAAAATATGAGTCAATCGTTCTTTTTGGCGCAGGGAATATGTGCCGGAATTATCTGAAATGCTATGGAGAAAAATATCCACCCCTGTTTACCTGTGATAATAATCAAAAAATATGGGGAACAGATTTTTTGGGTATTGAAGTGAAACCTCCAGAGGCGCTTAAAAGTCTGCCGGAGGGATGCGGGATCTTTATCTGTAATATTTATTACCGTGAGATTGAACGCCAGCTTCGGGATATGGGGATAGAAAATATTGAGTTTTTCAATGATGAATATATGCCGTCATTTTATTTTGACAGGCTGAAAGGGGTGTAGCCAGATGGTCTCGATTGGTGTGCAGACTCAAAATGTTGTTTGCGATTCGAATCCGGAAGTCGGGTTTAAAATGTTGAAAAATGCCGGATTCTCTTGCGTGGATTTTAGCCTGAACTTTTATCTTAAAAACATCTCTTTATATAATTTGGAGTTAAATGCTTTTTTTGACCGGACAGATACAGAATTAGAGAATTTTTTTCTGCCCCATAAACAAGGCGCAGGGTCGGCTGGGATCACGATCCACCAGATGCATATGCCATATCCCAATTATGTACCGAATGGGAAGAAAGAGCTGAATGATTATCTGTGGAATGTAGTTGCGCCGAAAAGTATGAAAGTATGTGCATTTTTAGGTTGCCCATATATTGTTGTGCATGGATTTAAGCTGGCCCGCCATTATGGGTCAGAGGCGGCGGAGTGGGAACAGACAGAGAGGTTTCTGGATTTTCTGGCACCTATGGCAAAAGAGATGGGGATCACGATCTGCATGGAAAATATTTACAATGTAATCGGAGGCCATGTGGTGGAAGGCCCATGCTGTAACGCAAAAAAGGCAGCGGAACGTATTGACCGGTTTAATGAGAAATACCATGCGGAGGTGCTTGGGTTTTGCTTTGACACAGGCCATGCGAATCTGGTGGGGATAGATTTTGAGAGATTTCTGACAGAACTGGGGCATCGTCTGAAGGTCCTGCATATCCATGACAATGATGGAATAGGAGATCTTCATCAGATACCGTTTACATTTACAAAGACAAGGGAAAATAAATCCTCAACGGATTGGGAGGGATTTATCAGGGGATTAAACAGAATAAAATTCGACTCTGTACTGAGCTTTGAGACAGCGCCGGTTTTGACAACATTTCCGGATGAGATGAAGGAACAGGTATTAAGATTTATTTCCTGGACGGGGGAATATTTTGCAGGCCGACTGTGAACAAGCGCCATGTTGAATAGTGGTGTATGCGGAAGAAACGACAGCAGTAAGCTTTTTGCATGTGTGAGTATAGGAAAAAAGAAGTGAGCGCTTCAAAAGATAGCATTATTTCCTGCTCCCATACAACTCCTTCAATTCCAATATCGCCTGCTCATAAGACATCACATGCAGCCCCCCGAACATCTGCCTCAGAACCTCCGGCGGGGCCTGCATCAGAATATCCTTTGCTGTCTCCTCCGGGTAAGTCAGGCTCCAGACCTTGAGCAGATACCCCGTCCAATACATAAAATCATCACTCAGGCATACCCCTGTCCTGAGTTCTGCTTCATCCTCCAGTACCGCCATGATATAGGTCTCTCCGATCCACAGATCCGTATAAGGACTATGGTAAAGATGCTCTCCCACCTGGGAATTCATCAGGTTTTCTATAAATGCTTCCGATTCATAGCCCTTCTCATTTGCAAGCACAAATAATTTTCCAGACATATTGCAGAAGCCAAAGCTGATATGATTTCGTTCCATGATTCAATCCCACTCCTCCATGATTTCATCAAAAAATCGGACGTCCCGCGCACGGCGGTATTTTGTCTGCAGCTCGCCGATAAATCCGGACATCTGGCGGAATTTATCTTCGCTCTGTGCGAGTGCCGACTTCTTTTCAGCAGCTGTATGTATCACTTTTAACTTTCCTATATCATATCACAGAAAAAATACCATTACAATCGTTACATGACAGAAGACACCTGCAAGAAACTCCCATTCGGCTGGGAGCGGCAGGATTATATTGCGGCCTTCCTTTTTTGGGTGTATAATGATTATCAGCTTAGTGGAGCTTTAATCTTAAGAGAAAGGAAAGGCAACCTATCAATGGAAGGGATTATCAAAATAGGGGACAGTACTGCCGGCAGGGGGATTTCTATTCAGGCGGCAGGCTTTTTGGCGTTGCTGGGAACAGCAGTGCTTTTGAATCAGGCTTATCCGGGAATGGAAGGAAAGACAGCGGATGGACAGATCACGAAAATTGAAAGCGAAGGGATTGCAGGCACTATAGTCAAGGTTTGGAATCCAGATGATAGAGTACATGTATTGAAAGACGCGGAAGGATCAGTGCTGAAAAAGCTGCTGACGCAGGATGGCTCTGCCGCGGATATGATCCATGCGGCGGACAGCGGTTCAGACCTGGCCCTGATACTGCCGGATCTATCTGATGGGGATGTGTGGGGAGCGATACATCAGGTGACATCGGAAGGGGTGCAGGACGGATGGGCGGCTGCAGATTCGGCGGCGTTGGAGAAGCCTGCGGATTCAATACCTGCGGAATTTTTATCCGGCGAAGGCGTGGTATCGAATCCGACAGAGCCTGCGTTCCCATCCCGCAAAGAAACGGCCGAAAATCCGGCAATTCCAGAGATGCCAGGTAAAGAAGGGATGATTGTGGATTCTATCATTCCGGAGAAGCCGGGTGAAGAGGGAGCAGTGAATCCGATGATTCCAGAGACACCGGGTAAAGAAGGGATGGTAGTGGATCCGATGGTTCCAGAGACACCGGGTAAAGAAGGAATTGTAGTGAATCCGATGGTTTCGGAGAAGCCAGGCGAAGAAGGAACAGCAGTGGAACCGATGGTTCCGGAGAAGCCGGGCGAAGAAGGAACAGCAGTGGATCCGATGGTTCCAGAGACACCGGGTAAAGAAGGGATGGTAGTGGATCCGGTGATTCCTGGGGCACCGGCGGATGAAGGAACAGCAATCGATCCGATCATTCCGGAGGTTCCCCCGGCTGGGGAGAACACAGTGGATCCAATTGTGCCGGATACCCCGGCAGGGGATGGAGAAATCGTGACCCCGGCAGTGCCGGATCCGGGTTCATCGGATTCTGCTGAAGGGGATGGAACCGTGCCGGATACCGGAGATGAAGACGCTGGGGAACCGGGGGCGGTGTCCTGCTTTCTTCTCGATGAAATGGGAATGCTCTGCGGTTTTCTGCCGGAATATGCGGAGATTCCCGACGGATGTCTGACGCTTCCGGCAGAATGTACCGGGATCCGCAGAGGGGCGTTTTCCGGCTGCGGGGCAGGCATCCTGGAATTATACATTCCGGCAGGGGTGGTTACGATTGAAGAAGGAGCGCTCGCCGATCTGATTTCTCTGGAATGGATTGACGTGGATAGCGGCAATCCGGGATATGTCAGTGACGGCGGCGTTCTGTTTGACAGTACTATGTCCGTGCTTCTGGCATTTCCGGCTGCCTGGACGGACGTTTATGCGGTGCCGCCAGGTGTCGTGAGGATTGCGGACAGGGCATTTGACGGAGCTTCGATCTACAGGCTGGATATCCGGGATTGCGCAGGGCTTTCCTTCGGGCAGAATGTCTTTGGAAATTCCGGAGGAACCGGAATCCAGGTGGCTGTGCCTGAGCCGGAGATGGAACTGTATGCGGAAAGGCTGGCCGGGTATGGGGTAACGCTGACGAAGTGAAAACATTTCTAACTGTACGGACCGTTACTTTACACCTCCCGGATAATCTGTTACTATAATACGGTATGGAACAGTCCCGAAATAATATGCAGATTTATCTTGTGTAATCTGTACATATTATTTTCGTGCCAGTTCCTAACCTGGATAAACCAGAAAAGCACGATACGAGAATTTTGCCATTTTGTGCAAGAAATTGTTCGTAAGTGCCTAAGGATATCGATGAGATGCAGGAGGAAGAGCGGCTTATGAAGAACGAAAAGCAGAAAAACGTCAAAGGTGTCCGGATCCGCACGATCAACGGTGTGATGATCTTTGTGTCATGTGTATTGTATATTTTGGTGATCTATGCGACATTGCAGGTGTCGCTTCGGTATGATGAGCTGATCACGGCGACCAACGATTATATTGACTGTGAAAAAAATGCGGCTCTCGTGCGGGAAGGGTCAGATTTTCTTACGAATGAAGTGCGGATGTATGTGGTCACATTGGACCAGCGGCATATGGATGCTTATATGAGAGAGGTAAATGAGACAAAGAGCCGTGAAAAGGCATTGGACGAACTGGAGAAGTTTTCGTTCAGCCAGAAAGTGAGTGAGTATCTGGAGGCTGCCCTCGCCAAATCGAATGAACTGGTTTATACGGAACTCTACGCGATGAAGCTGGCTTCGGTTGCAAATGAGGACGATCAGAAGGAACTGCCCGGGGAAGTAAATGAGATTCAGCTTACGGTGGAGGATCAGGGGCTTACCCAGGAAGAGATGCTGGACAAAGCCCGGAATATGGTGTTCGATGACAACTATGAGGAGGCCAAGGCAGCGATCATGGACGATATTGGACATTCTCTGGATGATATTGTGGCGGAGACGGGCCAGAGGCAGTCAGGCAGTGTGGATGCTTTGAAGAGCATGATCGCGCAGCAGAGAGGATACATCAGCGTCCTGTTTGTGCTGAATATCGTTGTGTTTGTGATGAACATCGTACTGATCATGCGGCCATTGAAGCTCTACATCAACTCCATCAAAGAAGGAAAGATGATGCAGATTACCGGCTCCTATGAGTTCCAGTATCTGGCGCTGACTTATAACGACATATTTGAGATCAATACGGCCAACCAGGAACTGCTGCGCCACAGGGCAGAGCACGATCCGCTCACCGGGATTGCAAACCGCGGTTCCTTTGACCGGCTTCGGGAGCTTTTGAAGGCATCCTCTGATCCGGTGGCACTGCTGCTGATCGATGTGGATGAATTTAAAAAAATCAATGACGGCTTCGGTCATGATACCGGCGATCTGGTGCTGAAAAAGGTGGCAAGGCTCCTGCAGGAGCAGTTTCGTGCTAACGACTGCCCGGCGCGTATCGGCGGGGATGAGTTTGCCGTGATCATGACGGACATTAAACCGATTCTGAAGGATGTGATCATTAACAAGCTTGTTTCCATCACCGCAGAGCTCAAGAATCCCAAGGACGGACTTCCAGAAGTGACGCTCAGTGTGGGGATCGCGTTTTCTCCGTCAGGGATGGCTGATGAGCTTTACAAAAAGAGCGACAAAGCGCTTTACTATGTAAAGGAGCATGGCCGGAACGGATACAAATTTTATGACGAGCTTTAAAAGCAAATAAAGTCCCCATTTTCTACAATTGAAGTTCTTACTATTTCCTGCGGTCCTTCCTATAATAAATGTATAGAACAGCAGAAAGCATCAAAAACTGTTAATAAACCGATCAAGGGAGGATCATTATGAGAATTTTAGAATCAAGATTTGTACAGGGATTTATCAAAATGGCGGACGACGGATTCCACCAGGGCTGGCATGAGCGAAACGGCGGAAACTTAAGCTACCGTCTGAAACCGGAGGAGGTGGAGATGATCCGTCCCCGTCTGAACGCGCCGGGAGAGTGGCAGCCCATCGGTACGGAGGTGCCTGGCCTGGCCGGAGAATTTTTCCTGGTGACTGGAAGCGGAAAATACTTCCGCAACATTGTGGAGGATCCGGAGGTCTGCCTGACGATCATCGAGCTGGACGACGCGGGCGTGAATTACCGTATCCGCTGGGGACTCGTGGAGGGAGGACGCCCCACGAGCGAGCTGCCGACCCATCTGATGAACCATGAAGTCAAGAAAAAGCTGACCAACGGAAAGCACCGCGTCATTTATCACGCGCATACTACCAACATCATTGCGCTTACCTTCGTGCTGCCGCTGGAGGACAAGATATTTACCAGGGAACTCTGGGAAATGGCAACTGAGTGCCCGGTCGTATTTCCCGACGGCGTGGGCGTGATCGGCTGGATGGTGCCGGGCGGAAGAGAGATCGCGGTGAAAACCGCCGAGCTGATGAAAAAGTACGACGTGGTGATCTGGGCGCATCACGGGATGTTCTGCTCCGGGGAAGATTTTGATCTGACCTTCGGGTTGCTTCACACGGTCGAGAAATCAGCGGAGATCCTGGTGAAAATGCTCTCCATGTCTCCGAACAAGCTGCAGACCATCACGCCGGATAATTTCCGCGACCTTGCAAAGGATTTTCAGGTGACGCTGCCGGAAGAATTTTTATACGAAAAATAAAAAACGCGGGCAGGTACATGACAGAGGAATCAAGGACAGGGAAGAGTGTATGTAGGAGCACTCTTTTCTGCCTTATTTTTATTTGAAAAGCCTTGTGAAGAACCGGAAAAAATCTTGACAGTACTGCATGTTTTGGTTATAATATTTGAATTGCGAAATATAAGTATCAGTAGGAGTTCCTTATTTGAAATTGCGAAATATAAGTATCGGTAGGAGTTCCCTATTTGATAAAGCTGAAAAATAAAAGACAGAAAAATAGCAGACAATACAAAAAGATATCAGATAGAAGAAATGAAAGAGAGGAAGCAAAAGTCATCATGGCGGATTCAAAGAAAAGGTTACTTACTTATGCAGGATTGAAGGCACTGGAGGATGAATTAGAGAATCTGAAGGTGGTCAAGAGGAAGGAGGTCGCTGCCAAGATCAAGGAAGCCAGAGAGCAGGGCGACTTATCCGAGAACGCAGAGTATGACGCTGCAAAGGACGAGCAGCGGGATATCGAGGCAAGAATTGAAGAACTGGAAGGCATTTTGAAAAATGCAGAGGTTGTTGTAGAGGACGAGGTAGACTTCGATAAGATCAATGTCGGCTGTACGATCAAGGTATTCGACATTACCTTTGACGAAGAGATGGAGTTCAAGATTGTCGGCTCTACGGAAGCGAACAGCCTGGAAGGAAAGATTTCCAACGAATCTCCGGTAGGACAGGCGCTGATCGGCAAGAAGGTCGGCGATGTCGTAGATGTGGAGACTCAGGCAGGTGTGAACCAGTATAAAGTGCTGGATATCAACCGGTCCATGTAGATAGATGTTCAGTATCAGGAAAAAACAATAAGCGTAAGATCGGTGGATCCATTTCCGGAATGAAGGAAGAGGAGCACCCGGGCAAATGCGTATAGACAGAGGAATAGAAAGGAGAAAACAAATGTCTGACCAGCAGAAGCAGGCTCAGGAGCCGGATTTGAATCAGTTGAGAAAGGTTCGACGCGAGAAGTTAGCAGATTTGCAGGCCAATGGCAAGGATCCGTTTGCCATCACCAGCTATGACCAGACTCATCACAGTCAGGAGATCAAGGACAGGTACGAAGAACTGGAAGGCACGCAGGTCTCCATCGCGGGCCGTATGATGTCAAAGCGGGTCATGGGAAAAGCTTCTTTTTGTAATGTACAGGATCTGAAGGGCAACATCCAGTGCTATGTGGCAAGAGACAGTGTAGGAGAGGAAGCGTACAAGGATTTTAAAAAATTTGACGTGGGCGATCTTGTCGGGGTTCAGGGAGAGGTCTTTACGACAAAGACCGGAGAGATCTCCATCCATGCGGCCAGCATTACCCTGCTTGCGAAGAGTCTCCAGATCCTTCCGGAAAAGTTCCACGGGCTGACCAATACGGATCTGCGTTACCGTCAGAGATATGTGGATCTGGTCATGAACCCGGAAGTAAAGGATACCTTTATCAAGCGCTCCAGGATCATCAGCGCCATCCGCAGGTATCTGGACGGACAGGGCTTCATGGAGGTGGAGACCCCCATGCTGGTTCAGAATGCAGGCGGCGCCGCGGCGCGCCCGTTCGAGACACATTTCAATGCATTGGACGAGGATATCAAGCTGCGTATTTCACTGGAGCTGTATCTGAAGCGCCTGATCGTCGGCGGCATGGAGCGTGTTTATGAGATCGGCCGGGTATTCCGCAATGAGGGCCTGGATACCAGGCACAACCCGGAATTTACGCTGATGGAGCTGTATCAGGCTTATACGGACTATCACGGCATGATGGACCTGACCGAGAACCTGTACCGCTATGTGGCGCAGGAAGTGCTGGGAAGCATGAAGATCGTATATAACGGCGTGGAGATGGATCTGGAAAAGCCATTTGAACGGATCACCATGGTAGATGCCGTAAAGAAATATGCGGGCGTTGATTTTACCAATGTGAAGACAGACGACGAAGCCAGGGCTCTGGCGGACGAGCATCATCTGGAATACGAGGACAGGCATAAGAAGGGGGATATCCTCAACCTGTTCTTTGAAGAATATGTGGAGGAGCATCTGATCCAGCCGATCTTCGTGATGGATCATCCCATCGAGATCTCCCCGCTGACCAAGAAGAAGCCGGACAACCCGGATTATGTAGAGCGCTTTGAGTTCTTCATGAACGGCTGGGAGATGGCAAATGCTTACTCCGAGTTAAATGACCCCATCGATCAGAGGGAACGCTTCCGCGCGCAGGAAGAACTCCTTGCACAGGGGGATGAAGAGGCCAATACGACGGATGAAGATTTCATGAATGCGCTGGAGATCGGGATGCCTCCGACAGGCGGGATCGGATTCGGGATCGACAGGATGTGCATGTTATTGACAGACTCCGCGGCGATCAGGGATGTGCTGGCGTTCCCGACGATGAAAACGCTCGACAAATAGCCTGATTTTATGTGTGATTTTAAGTGTATAATGTTGTAAAAAATCACAAAATCACTTATAATTAAAATGTAGATATTATTTATTTTGACAGATGATTTGTTTTATATGCCATATAATGCTTTTAGAGGAGGTGTTGTATGGCATTAAAGCAATTATGGCAGGGTATGATTATGAATAGAAAAATACAAGAGATGGCAAAAATCCGTGAGGTGATACAAGGAAGCAACCAGGAAAGACAGTATGAATTAGCTGATATGCCCCAGATTGCTGAAATGATATTAAAAGAACTAGAAATCGATAAAGTCCCTGTTCCGATTGTCGCAATTATGAAATCTTTAAATTTTCAGGTGATTTCAGGCGCAATGAGTGATGAAATATCAGGAGTCATTGGAATTGACGATAATTTGCAAAGAAATTTTGAATCGGGAAAAGTCGTTGCAGTCAATTGCAAAGATAATGTCGGGCATCAGAGATTCACAATAGCACATGAATTAGCGCATTATCTGTTTGATTTTGATGTTTCCAACAATATAGTATATTACAATGAGTACAATACTGATGAGGCACAGTCTCACGAAGAGAAGCGGGCCAATTATTTTGCTGCAAATCTATTAATGCCGGAAAGGATATTTCGGGAAGAATTTAAAAAAGAAGCAGTAAAAAATAATCTGTATGTAACCGTTGAGAAGCTGTCGGATATTTTTCAGGTATCAGGCGAAGCGGTAAGACGGAGAATAGAAGAACTGTCTTTGCCAATCTGAGGGAGATTTATGAGTGCGCCAGATGTTTTAAATAAAATAGGAAAAAAATATTCTAATTATAATAGTGATGAAGAGCTGCAAAGAGATGACCGCTTAAGAATGAAAGAGAGGAACGAAAAGTATAGTGAGATATTGTCGCTATATACATCTGATGTGAAAAAAGTACTCTGGACGAAGTTTATTTTCAGGATTATTTTTTTGGTTGTATCTTTAGCGGCTCTGATAGGGACGTTCGCTGTTTTTTGCGTTGTTTTGTGGTGGCTGATACATAAAAATGTAAATGTCGGTTATTTGGAAACAATTGTTTCAGTATTATCGTCTATGGTTTCAATGGTGACAGTTTTTATTGTTTTGCCTAAGATTATGACGAAATATTTATTTGATACAGAAGAAGAAAAAAATATCTATAATGTAGTAAAACAAATCCAGGATTATGACCAGGTTATACGAAGTAATTTAAAATAGTGAAATAGTGTGTGGAAAAGTTTAATTGTTTTTTTGAAAAGTAAAAAATCTTGTTGTAGAAATTTGTAGAATATGATAATATTTTAGCGTGGCGAAAGATTTTAAGGTGCAGGTAATAGATTCCTGAAAGGGGATTTATTGCCTTTTTTTGGTGGGATTGAATAAAAAATGTTAACGAAAAAAGGAGGTTGAAGTAATGCCTGTTATGAATGTGATCAAGAATGACGCTTATGGCAAAATGCTTTGCTCTAAAATTCCCTGCGAAGACTTTAACGTTGGCTCTCAGTTGATTGTGGCGGAGTATGAGGAGGCGCTTTTTGTAAAGGATGGCGTCATTGAGGAAATCTTTGGGCCGGGTAAATATACTCTGACTACAGAAAATTATCCTTTTCTAACAAAGCTCGTGTCTAAATTTTTAACAGGAGGAGTAAGTGCGTACAGCTGTAAGGTATATTACATTAGTAAATCTCATCATCTGGAATTAAAATGGGGGACTCCGGCACCTATCCGCTGCATTGATCCTGTATGGGGGATTGAAGCGCATGTACAAGGTCGCGGAGCATATTCTGTGGTTGTAAAGAATGGAAAAAAATTTTTTGTAAAGATGGTTGGTGCCAATGAGGCAGCTGCAGAATCTGATATTATCAAGCAGTTTAGGACAGCTTTTTTGCAAAACATTACAGATGAGTTGTTTAAATACATTAATGAGTCAGAGTCAGAGATAATTATTACCTGCAATCGTAAAAATACATTGGCAAAAAATATTACTCCAATTTTGAATGATGTGCTGGATGAATATGGTCTGGAACTGGTTAATTTTTATATTGAGACCCTGGAGATCCCGGAGAAGGATGACTCTATGCAGCGTATTCGTGAGATGCGCATTCAGCGTCAGGAAAGACAGTTTGAGCGGGAGCAGAGTATGGCAGATCAGCGAGTTGAGTTTGATATGCGTCAGGAAAACGCGATAGCGGATCGTTTTGTATCAGGGCAGAAGGCGCAAGCTGATTACGAACAGATAAAAATTCGGGATCAGGATGGCAATAATGGTTGGGCAAGACAGGAGGCTGCTAAGATAATGAAAATAATGGCTGAGAATCCAGACAACAGCAGCAGTATTATGGCGGAGATTGGTATGGGTTTAGGAATGGGACGGGCCATAGGTAATGCAGCGGAGGATATGTTTGATAATCTAAATGCACCGGGGGGAACAGGAGGAAAGAAAAAAGTGATTTGTCCTGCCTGTAATACTGTAAATCCAGAAGGAACTAAATATTGCGGAAACTGTGGGGAATCTCTTATAAAAAAATCCATTGTTTGTAGTAATTGCGGAGCTGAAGTGGCTCCTGGAATGAAGTTTTGTGGACAATGTGGAACACCAGTATTTCCGGTGAAAAAGCATTGCCCTAATTGCGGGACTGAGATTGCCGCCGGTTTAAAGTTCTGCGGAAATTGCGGAACAAAGATAAATTAGGAGGACAATAATGAATAATAAAATCGTAAAGATGGCAGGAATCATTGTGTTCCTAATCGTAATAAATGTAGGCTTATTTTCGTTGGCAGTCATAAAACTGACAGCCTTTTGGATAAGCTGGATCTTTATACATATAGCTTTTCTGATTTTTGGAGGAGTCTTTATATTTAGCGCCTCGGAACAGAAGCAGTTAAAGTTTGCTTATTCCGAGACAGCAATTGCTGGCTATTACTTCATTATAGAAGTAGTGGCAGGATTTGTGCTTATGACCTATTTTGCTTTTTTTCCAGTGGTATCATTTATTTTTCAGACAGTGATTCTCGCAGTCTTTCTCGCTGTTTTCTTTTCACTGAAAAGAATGAATCAGAATATAGAAATGAGAGAAGCTGTTAGAAAGACTGATTTGCGCCAATTTCAGTCTATTCTGGAATTTATGAGGGATGTTCAGAGCCAGGTGGACTACAATGCATCCTACAAAAAGAATATACAGCATGCTTATGACGCTATCTGTGATTCACAGGTGAGATCCTCAGTCAATGTATATGACGTTGAGAAAAACATTTGGAATTTGATCGGTGAGCTCAAAGAAGCAGTGGCTGTAGGTGAAGAGGAGCATATTTATACTCTTTGTCGGAACATTGAGAATCAGACAGCTGAGAGAAATAGGCGCCTTCGTTTGGAACGGTGACACAGAAGATGAATAAATTTAAGGAGGAACTATGAATGAATAACAGATCGTATCCGTGGTATTTGACATGGCCTGTCATTATTATTGTTTTTATTTTCTTTTGGCCTGCAGCATTAGTTTTAATATATCTGAGAACCCAGAGCAGTAAAAAAGATGCATTTACAGCAGCTTCAAATAAAAAAATATATATCATTTTGGGGGCAATTCTCGTGTTTTTGGGGTTGATGGAATTTAAAAGTTCTATTCCTGTGGCCCTGTTTATGATTGTTGGTGGAGGCACAATGATTTATTATGCAAATACACTTGCAAAGAAAGCTGCCCGTAACAAGAACTATATTGATCTCCTTGTGAATCAGGGAGAAACTAATATAGATAAAATTGCTAATATGCTAAACGTGAGATATGATGTTGCGTTGAAAGAATTGAAGACGATGAAGTCTCTTGGCATTTTAAAGGGGGCAGTAATTGATGAGCAGACACGCAGTGTTTCTATCACAGAGGTTCACAATGCGGCCAGAGATATTTCTGGCATGGTAAATAATATCACAGAAACTATTATGGGATCTACATCCACTAATGAAGCTTCAGGTTCAACAGAGATGACGGAGGGCGAATGCCCGGGATGCGGCGCAAAATACATAGATGCAAAGGGTACTACAATAACCTGCAGTTATTGTGATTCTACATTTGTATTACATTAAGAGGTGAAAGCAATGGATATTTTTAATAAAGCAAGAGAATCGTTTGCTGTGGCAGGAAAGGGGTTTACACAGAAAGCCAGCGATGTCTCTGGATTTGCTAAGGTAAGCATGAAAATCAAAGAAGAGGAAAGGCAATTGGAACAGTCGCTTCGAGAATTGGGAGAACTTTTATATAACCAGCGCAATAATGAATCTGCACAGATGTTTCCGCAGCAGACCGAAAGCATTCGACAACTATATGCTGCGCTGAGGACGGATAGAGAAGAATTGGCATATTTGAAAGGAAAAAAGATATGCCCTAATTGTGGAGCAGAGTTAGACGGAGAAGTACAGCGATGTACTAGTTGCGGTACAAATGTAGAAAATGTAATAAGACCTAGTAGCGTCAAGGTCTTTTGCCAAAATTGTGGTAATCAGTTGGCTTCGGGATCTAAATTTTGCAATAATTGTGGAGCCAAAATAGAGTGAAATAAAACTTTCCTAATTTGCTTAAAATAATGATAAGGCATCCTTTCGGGGGTGCTTTTATTTGATAGATAAAACTTCATAGTCCTTACTCAAAAAGAAATTTCTGCTATGCTATGAAAAATAGAAAGAACATGCAAATTTGATATATATAACGATATTGAGAGGAGAAAGTGATGGGATATTTAAATACACTTGCCAATTTTTATGGATTTTTGATAAACGAGGCATCAAGAAATGAAATGCCAGAAGTGGTTTTGACAAGAGATAATATTTCAGAATCTTTTTTATCATTTGTTGATCATTTTGATGATAAAAATGGGGGAAGCGAATATTATAGAGAATGGTATGAGGAAGAAAAAAATAAAGAAAACGCATATTTAGATTTAAATGATTTTATTTATACATATGCTTTATCTTTTCGTAGAAGGTCTGATGTCGGGGCAGAGTATCTACGTTTGAAAGAGGAAGCAAAACAATATATGAACGTATTACAAAACAAAAAGAATGAGTACGAAGAACAATTAAAAAGTATAGGTAATAATAAACACAATCAAAAAAGAAAAATAGTATATTATAAACAAATTGTAGATGATAAGATTAAAAAAGCAAAAAAGAGAATGGAGACAAAAGATCTGGTTAGAAATGCAATAGACAGTTGTTCTGTACCTGGATATATGGGATTGTTTGATAAAGGCTTTGGACTGGATATATTATCAGCACAAGAGATTGGAACGGATAGAAGAGACGTAATCTATTTTGGAGAATTACCTGTAACTGCTATGAGACAAATGTTGCAATTAAGGAACGGTAATAAAGATGCTTACTTAAACGCTTTTCATGACATGATTTTATCTCTGCAAATAGTCGATAAGATTGAGAAAATTGTGAAATCAAATTTTTATTTGAAGAATCGGAAAAAAATTTTACTGACTGCATTAGAATTATTGGGTTCAGAAAATTATGAATCTTTTGTTTATTTAATAGTTCCACAGATAGAGGGTCTTTTTCGAGTATACCTTAGGTTACTTGGTGATAATTCATATTCTGGTGGAATGTAAGAAATTGCGGAGAAAATTAAGGAAAAAGATGATTTTTTCGAATTTGTTTATTTTGCATTTGATTTTAGTGATTTGCGTAATCGGATCGCGCATGGAGATATGATAGAAGTAGATAGAGAACAAGCATATGAAGTTTTAATGGATACTTACTGGGTTATCAAGGAAATCGATTCAGACGAGCGGGATTATAAATTGTGGCTTGAATTTTTGAAAAAATGTTCAGAATATCTTGATCTATCAAGGTCAATTAGAAAAACGCTAGGGTATTTTGAGGGATTAAATGCTGAAAAATATATGAAGCTCTTGAAACGATATCTTCGTGGTGGCTTTAAAAGCGAAATCATATGGTACAATTTAGTTGATCAAGCGGAAAAGTGGGATTCTATGATTCAAGACAGATCTTTTTATGAGGCAATATGGAATGGGGGAGCATTGGAGGTTGAGGATGGCAGCGTTGAAATTAGGGGGAAAATTTTCCCCACTTCGAAATATAACGATGAAGGTTTAAAATATCGAGTTTTAGTAGAAGAACTAAAAAATCAAGGTTATGTACCAGAAGATTGGTATAAGAAGTATGTTAACTTTGGGGAGAAATTAGAAGCACTACAAAAGGAATTTTTTCAAAGTTTAGGGACAGATATTGAAAAAGAACTTTTATAACAGAAATGAATGAAAGCAAGCATGAACCATATAGTTCCCCTTCAGTCCGGGCACTTGGAAATCTGGTTGCCGTGATCGGCCCGAGTGGTAATGGGAAAAGTACCCTGGCGGATGCTTTTGGATTCATAGCAGATTGTCTGGAGATGGGAGTAGAGGCGGCCTGCGATGCAAATAACAGGGGAGGCTTTGAAAAGCTGATTTCCCAGGGAGCAACAGCGCCAATCCTCTTTGAACTGTATTATCGGGAGTCGAGCAACACACGGCCGATTACTTATGAACTGGAGATTGATTCGGATAAGATGGGGCGTCCTTATGTCAAAAGGGAACGGCTTCGCCAGCGTGTGCGGATATCCGGCGTCCTGGAATTGTTACGCTGGGAGCAATGAAGCAGTATGATCGAATTGAAAAATTTTTGAGTTTTCTCAAAAGCTGGTATCTTTGCTATTTTTCTCCTGATGCAGCCCGAAGATTACAAACAGCTGCGCCGCAGGCATATTTAGACAGAATTGGAAGTAATATTAACAATGTTGCGCAATATATGTATCGGGAAAACAGGAAGGATTTTGGAAAAATCTTGCAAGAAATTCAATCCAAGCTCCCGGGGATTGAAAAGATAGAGCCGCAAAAATTTGAAAATGGACAAATGTTGGAAACGGATTCTCAAAACAATTATTTATTACAACACACAGTCCGTTTTTTGTAAATTCGTTAGGGCCGGATGATGTATGGGTTTTAGAAAAAAACAAAAACGGCTATTCAAATATTAGACGCGCTTCAGATTATGCCTTCGTTAAGGAATTAGCAGAAGAAGGCGTTGCGGTTGGTGACATGTGGTATAGTAAATATTTCGAAAATACGGAGGATTAATAGAAGATTTTAGACTTGACACACGTCATGAACCATTGTTATAATACATCTA
>CAYQBE010000018.1:5767-54183 GCA_964415625.1 uncultured Clostridium sp. | reverse complement strand
GCAGGAGAGTGATGCGGCGGATTTTTCAGATGAGGGTTTTCCGAAGGAGATTGAGGTGATACCGTTGCCGGGGCATTTCTTTGACATGGTGGGGTTCCGTATGCCGGACAATGTGGTGTTCCTTGCGGACTGCATCAGCAGCAGGGAGACGCTGGACAAATATGCGGTTTCCTTCATTTACGACGTGGGCGCGTATCTGGAAACGCTGGATATGGTGGAAGGGATGGAGGCGGCCATGTTCATTCCCGCCCATGCGGAAGCTCAGGCTGATGTGAAGGAACTTGTCCGTTATAACAGGGATAAGGTGCAGAGCATCGCAGAGCGTATTTTATCCATCTGTGAAGAACCAATGTGCTTTGAGCGGATTTTACAGGAGGTGTTCAAAGGCTATGGGATTTCCATAAATTTTGAGCAGTATGTATTGGTGGGAAGCACGGTGCGGTCTTACCTTTCATGGCTGAAAGATACCGGGAAGCTGACGGCTGAATTTCACGACAGTATGCTGCTGTGGCAGAGGGGATAGGAAAGGGGCATCGCCTATGAAAATGAGGACGGAATATACCTGCCCTTTAGCTTGGGGAATCATTAAAACAACTTTTGGGAGAGTTATAACACCTTGCTTATTACCTGAATGGCAGAGGTGTTATCCTTGCTTGAGAGCAATGCTGATACGAGCACATTTGTATCTATGACTGCATAGCAAATCATGCTTTATATTTCCATACGAGCAAGATTAATTTCCTTGTTGATATCATCAAGGCTCATATCTGCAACACCATTATCCTTAGCCTGTGCTCGTAGGGCATAAAAGGCTTGCATTGCGCCTTCATGTGTGATATCAGCTTCAGGAGATGATATTTCAAAAGGAATCCTGCGTTGTCTGACAACGGCTCGCGCAAATACATTAATTGCTGTAGACGCGTTCATGCCGAAATCCTGGCATAAGCAGTCAAATTGTTTCTTTAATGTTTCATCCATTCGGACGATGAAAGTTGCCTGTGCCATAACCATGCCTCTTTTACATCTTTTCTAAAGTATAGTTGAAAAGAGGCAAAAGGTCAACAAAAAGAACCTGGCAGGTGCACATTGGTGCGCTGAAATAGAAGTAAGGATGATTTTTATGAGGAAATTATCTGCACTCAGTAATATGTACAGCTTCTTTAATAAACGCCAGGCCGTATCAAATAACCCGCTGACGGCTGTCGATCGTCCCAGGGTTCATGATAAAGTCATTATTACTTTGGATCAGGAACAGATTTTTGATCTGATGGATGCGGTCGAGAGTCTTACTAATATGACGGACCGCCAGAAAAAAGCTTAAAAAGAACAAAAGCAGATTTAAAACATATGAAGCAGGAATGACAGTATTTATGGTATTTTGTGCTATGGGATTTTATTAGCCATAGAAAAATGTCTGTTTATGTAGTAAAATAAGTACAGGGATAAAAGAAAGGGGGATGGGACATGTCAGGAAAAAATCATAAAGTGGTAGACGGCAGGCTGTTGCAGACGGATAAAAAATATTCCCATCTGAAACTCAAGCAGAAAGAAAAAATCTATGCGTGGATGTTTGAGGAAACAAAACGTTATCACGATAACAATGGAAAATGTCCGGATAAAAAGGAGGATGATCCCGTTATTGTGGATGCTGTCTATGACAGGATTGAGAAGGCTGAAATCTGGATCCCCTATGGTGAGGTGCTGAAGCACTATAGAAGCATCAAGGTAAAGCTCTGCAGGAGGATACGCAGCGGAGCAGATGCAGGCGGCAAGATACATAACCAGCATCCGAATCAACGCGTGAAGTTTATGAATATGTGTATGATCTCTGACGGCCAGGGGTGTGTGGCGGCGCTTGACAAGGTGAGCGGTAACTACCAGGGGACAACGTTTCCGGGAGGCCATGTGGAGAGGGATGAGACATTCACAGAGTCCGTCATCCGGGAAGTCAGTGAAGAAACAGGACTTGTGATTGAGAATCCAAAACTCTGCGGGATTTACCATTGGTTTATAGATAGTGTACATCAGATCGTATATATTTATCTGGCTGAAAAATATACGGGGCAATTACAGTCTTCCGCAGAGGGGCAGGTATATTGGATTCCGGAAGCGGATTTTCTAAAAAAAGAACTGGCACCGGGGATGGATGCTGTAGTAGAACTGATTCATGATGACAGACTCAGTGAATGCTATTTGTGGAATGAGGAGGGCTGTTGGAAAAAGAGACTGCTATAAAGACAATATGAAAAAAATAGTGACGCTTGGGATGAATCATGAAAGTGTAGAGTGATAAGGGGGATTTTTGCAATTTCAACGTATAATACAGATTATATTCTGACAAAAAAAGAAGATTATTCCAGAGCATTAGAGGCATTGTGTTCTGCTGGCTACGATGTGGTTTAAGTGTGCAGAAATGGAAATAAGAATACAAAAACAGAAAATGAACTAAATCAGGAATGCAGTAATAGAGCGTGTTTTTGCATAAAAAAGGCTGTCATTCCAGAGATTTTGCTATCTCTGGAATGACAGTCTTGAACCCTTTTTCAACCCATTGAAACGCCGCAACGACTCCTGCCCCGCGGGCACAACAAAGTTTTCATCGTGGGGATTGTAGGAAATATCCATAACTTTGTGAAAATTGGTTCAGAAAAATTTGCATGTTCATATTTTTACAGATAATTCCTGTATCTTATTTAATGCCAGCCCTGTATCCTCTGCAATTTCCTCAAGAGTTGCCTTACCTCTGGCAATCATCCGTTTTGCAATTTCAATCGCCTTATAATATTCAGCCTCATTTCTCATATCTTCCATTACCTTACACATCTCTTGCACCCCTTTCGGATTTTCCTTCAAATATCTTGTACGTTCCGCCATCAAATCAAAATTCATATCATCGGCCTCCGTACAGTTAAAATCATGCATCAGTTTCCCCAGGTCAGATTCTCCACGGTACTGTCCATTCACATACAGAATATGTTCCCCATCTCCAAAGCCTTTTCCGGTTGTCAGGTTCATCCTCTCAATCATATAGAGCGGTTTACCCATTCTATAGAAATCCTTTTCCGTGATAAAAATGGTATAGGTATCCGGCAATTCCTTAAATTCCTGTCCAGCATTCAGATTCTCAATATCAAGCACGCTTGAATGATATCTTGCCCGGTGTGGGTCAGCACCCTTATCCGCTCTTTGAATTTCGCAGTCATATTTCTTATTTTCAGAATCGGTTCCATATGCGTCCAGGCAAATGGAACGCGCACCAGCCAGCCGTTTCATATCCTTTTGCGTCTGGCAGTCCGTAATAATCAAATCCTGTTTACCAGTAATAATCCGCAATACAAGTTCAGCCAATGGAATATTGTCTTTAAACAGGCACCGCATAAAGTCATCATCAATTGGCCGAAAACCTCGAAGGCGCTGTAAATCCTCCTGATGCTCCCGTTCTTTTCTCTGCTGTTCTGTTTCACTCATTAAGCGTACCTCTTTCTTATCATTGCCGTCATCTCTCTTATATTATAATTGGAAACTGCCGGAAATACAACAGGAAGAAAGCCGTTTTCTGCTTTCTTCCGTCTCCCTGATTCTTCTGAAAGAGCAAGAGGGCTGTCGGGAAATAGCTTTCACAGATTCCGAAAATCCTTCGGAGGTGCTCCAGGATATATTTTTTTGTATTTTCCACCAGATAATTTTTGTGCCGGCTCTTATAATCCGGGAGAAAGCCGCAGAGCCCGTCCTCCAGCCGATGAAGCCACCCCAGGATGGCAGAAACCGTCTTCTGACGGTACAGGGAGCAGTAGGAATCCGTTTCCTCCGAAAAAATGGCCGAGGCGATCTCTTCCCCTTCCGGCAGGAGGGTGACGGTAAAGTGCAGGATGCTTCCCGCCGCGTCCAGAGCCTGGGGATAGGGGACGTGTTCCGTGGAGAGGAGCTCTGTGATGCTGGAAAAGACATTCCGCAGGGCATCCTCGTCCAGCTGTTCAAATGCCTTTCCGATCTCGCTGCGGAACAGGGAGAGCTGGAAGACATTCCGCATGCCGGAAAAGTCCGAAAGCTCATCCCAATACAGGATCGGATGGCTCTCCGACACTTCATTCAAGATCTGCTTGGCGTCATAATAGGAGGCCGAGAGCTCGCGCAGGCTGCCCACACAGCGCCCGACACAGGCATTTAACCGCACGCTGTAATAGTTGAACAGCATTTCGAAGGCATGGGTGAGCGCCTTCGTGACCTGCTCCTTCCAGACCGGCAGATGTTCCATCTTATTTTGCCCATGTCATGGAAAACGGGCAGTATTTCCTGGAATAGAGATGCTTCATGTATCCATAGACCAAGATCTTGAGCAGCTGACGCGGTGTTGGTTCGTTTGCGTGCCCCTCCCGGCAGTAAGTCCGATATAAATCTCCCAAAAACATCCTTTCTATAAATTGACTTAACAAACGAACCGAATCATCATCTGGAATCAAAAAAAGTCTATTGACGAGATCTTGAAGTTGGATATTGTAAGGCAGGAAGAGATATGCTAAAATTATTTTTAATGTTGTATGTTCATTTTAGATGCTCTGACATGAAAGCATGAGGGATTCATGTATGACCTGTGTGGCAAGGCTTAGATGCATGGGGGATGAGGAACTGATCGAAGCAGTGGCTTCACAGGGATCCGAGACGGCAAAGCAGATCTGCATGTATGCCATGATGAAGCAGTACCGTCTGGTATGGGATTTTATGATTACAGTAATCGGAGAGAAATACCGGATGCTTGTATCAGGTGTTCCTTTCTATTTGCGATGATAAGAAGATTATGGACAAGATTGCCGATCTGGAAGCAAAGAAGGGGAAAGAGTTTCTGCTAGAGAACCTGCAGAAGTTCGCCAATAATAAGAGTTTTGTGATGAAGATGCAGTATGAGCCGCATGAGCCGGGCGATGTGCTGCTTTTGACCGGCGTGGGAGCGGTATTCCCGTTTATGAGGATTCATTCCCTTCTGGAAGCCCTGCAGCGGAAGTTCCCGGATATTCCGATTCTGGTCATGTATCCGGGCCAGTATGACGGACGGTTTGTGCGGCTGTATATGATCACTTTCTTCAATAACTATGCGGAAGCCTTCCGGGAGCCTACGGCGGATGTGGGGGTGTGGATCTCCGGATTCTTTGGAAGTGGTAAATCCCACTTCCTGAAAATGCTGTCCTACCTTCTGGAAAATAAGAAGGTGGAAGGGAAAAAGGTCGAGGATTACTTCCGGGAGAATTTTGATCGTAGGGCAGGAGGTAACGGTCAAGTATGCCGGTTCCACGGTGCAGCCGAACAATCCGAAGCTGCCGGATATGCTCCGGAAGAAGAGCGAGATCGGAAAGACGCAGATCTCCAAGCGGCAGGTGGTATCCGCCACAAGGATAAAGGCTGTGAAGGAATGTGATGTCACAGCAGAAGGATAACATGGCTCTGATCGAACGTGTTCTGAAAAGGGAAGACAACCTGTATGATGCGCAGGACGTTATGCAGAATGTGGAGGCATTCTTTAAGACACAGGTGTCTGTATTTGATGCGGCGGTGAAGTTCGATCAGGATCTGCGGAATGATCTGGATTATATCAAGAAGGACGAAGCGGCGAATCAGGCGTTGAATCAGGTTCGTATGATCACTATGATTCCGTCCGGCGGAAAGTACGATTACAAGAGGATTCCGGAACTGAACGGCCTGTTTGTGAAATTTGTTGAGACGGTTTACGGCGCGGATACTCTGGACGAGAATCTGAAATTTATTGCCGATGTTCTCGGTGGAAAAGGCCAGCCGAAGAATGTGATTCGGAACTATTATTCTGGCATTCTGCAAGTATTGAGCAAAAGCCGCGACTAGACATTAAGCCTTGTAATAATGATATGTCATCATCTCGTTGCGATGAAAATTGTGTGACCGGGGAAAATATGATCACGCTGAGCAATGGAGATATAAGGGCAAAATGTATCTTTAGAGCGGTTCGTGTGGGCTGGATTCGTGGAATTATAGATTTGTATAATAATGGCGATTCACGTGTAAGATACTGGGAAAAGGTAAACTCGGATAAAAGGAAAAGGCTGTATTTGAGGTATTTGGAAGACGAGATAGATTATCTTGTGGTTTTAGAGGATAAGAGCGAAAAGCGGGTAAGGTTTATCACAGCATATCCTGTATTTTTCATCAGTGCCAAAAAGGACTACGAGAAAGACTATCAGAATTACATAAAAAACCAGAATAAATAAAAACCGGTAATCGCTATGCGAAAACCGGATTCTCCTTCTAAACATGTTAGATGAGTTGATAATAGTATATGCGAAAATTCACAAAATGTCAAGATGGAAAAAAAATCGATGATGGAGGTACGCCTGCGTAGATTATATTGTCCGTTGTCTTATGAGCACAGGGATAAAATTGCCGGACAGAGTAAAGCGCCAAGCGTTCCAGTTCAGCTGCACATGGCTGTGATGGGAGCATTGGGTGGCATCAAGGATGTGACGCCGGCAGCAATCATCAAAGAGGTGCTGAAAGCCTGAAAGCATACCATTCCGATTTGCATGATCTGTTCCGTGCCGTGATGGAGAGAGATGCCGCAATTGCAGAAAAGTTGCCATCCGTATATTGGCAGCTTTTCTGCATTCTATGGAAAAGAAAGTCAGCCATCAGCAAAAAAAACTGTACAGCCTGATTCAACGTCCAGCTGTTGTTCCGAATCAGGAATTGTGAATAAATATACTTACGGACGATTTATCTGGCGCGTAGTATAACTTTCACAGATTCCGAAAATCCTTCGGCGCCACCCCGGTCATTTTTTTGAACACCTTACTGAAATAAAAGGCGCTCTCGAACCCCAGCCGGTCTGCCACCTCATAGATCTTCAGGCTTCCGTCCTTCAAAAGCTCCTTTGCCTTGCGGATCTTGAGATTGGTGATATATTCGCTGATGCCGATCTGCTCAAAGCGTTTAAACAATTGGCTTAGATAATTGGGGCTGACACCGAAGTTATCCGCGATATCCTGCAGCACGATCCGTTCATGGATGTGCTCCAGGATATATTTTTTTGTATTTTCCACCAGATAATTTTTGTGCCGGCTCTTATAATCCGGGAGAAAGCCGCAGAGCCCGTCCTCCAGCCGATGAAGCCACCCCAGGATGGCAGAAACCGTCTTCTGACGGTACAGGGAGCAGTAGGAATCCGTTTCCTCCGAAAAAATGGCCGAGGCGATCTCTTCCCCTTCCGGCAGGAGGGTGACGGTAAAGTGCAGGATGCTTCCCGCCGCGTCCAGAGCCTGGGGATAGGGGACGTGTTCCGTGGAGAGGAGCTCTGTGATGCTGGAAAAGACATTCCGCAGGGCATCCTCGTCCAGCTGTTCAAATGCCTTTCCGATCTCGCTGCGGAACAGGGAGAGCTGGAAGACATTCCGCATGCCGGAAAAGTCCGAAAGCTCATCCCAATACAGGATCGGATGGCTCTCCGACACTTCATTCAAGATCTGCTTGGCGTCATAATAGGAGGCCGAGAGCTCGCGCAGGCTGCCCACACAGCGCCCGACACAGGCATTTAACCGCACGCTGTAATAGTTGAACAGCATTTCGAAGGCATGGGTGAGCGCCTTCGTGACCCGCTCCTTCCAGACCGGCAGATGTTCCTCTGAGAAATAGAAGATCACCGCCATATGCCGGATATCCAGGACGATCATCCGGCAGGGGAGGAATCTGGAAACCAGCTCCTGGAACATCTGCCGTGTGCTGCTGTAAAATTTTAACATCTGTCCGTGGGAGAGCGTTTTCTCCTGGGCGGGCGGGAGCACGGCAGTATGGGCCACAGAATATCCCGCGTAATCCACCGGGATCTTCAGTTCTTCTGTGAGGCATTCATATTGGGCTTCCGTCTCAAACAGGTTATTTAAAAGGCGGATGAAAAACCGTTCCTGGAGCAGCTGAAATTCCGCCGCGCCGCGGGAGAAACTGTCTGTGGCCGCGGACCGGAGCCTGCGTACATGGTCCAGGGCACGCTTCATGGCATCGGTCAGGCTTTCCGGAGACAGGTCGATCTTGATCAGATAATCAAAGGCCTGGAAGGAAATGGCTTCCCGTGCATAATGAAAATCCTCATAATTCGTCAATATGATAAAGACCGGAAGCTCCCCAAATTCCTCCCGGCACCGTTTTCCAAGCTCCAGCCCCGAGGAACAGGGCATCTGGATATCGGTCAGGACGATCTCCGGACGGTGTTCGCAGATCAGCTCATAAGCGGCGTCCCCATTTGACGCGGTGCCGCAGATCTCGATCCCAAGCTCTGCCCAGGGGATCATGGACTGGATCCCGATCTGTACCAGAGGTTCATCATCTGCGATTAACAATTTGATCATAGCTGCTTTCTCCTTTATCTCTTTTGTGGTAGCCGTCTCAGACGTTCTCAATCCTGTATGGCAAATGCACGGACATGGTGGTATACTGACCGGGGACGCTCGTGATGGTGAGTCCGTATTCCATCCCAAAGCTGTACCGAATCCGCTGGTTCACGGTGCCGATGCCGATCTGCCGGAAGAAATGTGTTTTTTCCGCAGGCTCTCCGTTCAGTACCCGCCGGATGGCTTCCTTATCCATTCCCACACCGTCGTCCGTCACGTCGATCCGCAGTCCGTCTGCTCCCTCCGGGTATACATGGACGCTGATCTGCCCGCTCTGTCCCTTGGGCTCAATGCCGTGGAAAATAGCGTTTTCCACAAGGGGCTGCAGGGTAAACCGCAGGATCCGGGCTTTCAGAAGATCGTCATCGTCAATCTGGTATTCCAGTGTAACGGCTCCGCCGTAACGGTATTTTTGGATGGTAAAATACTCATCCAGCAGTGAGATCTCATCCTCCAGGGTGACCATGGTGGTCGTCCCTTTGGCGATGCTTTTCAGCAAATGTGCCAGGGCAGTGGTCATTTCCGCAATCCCGGGGGCATGCTGGATGGTGGCCATCCATTTGATGGAACTCAAAGTATTATAGAGAAAATGCGGGTTGATCTGGCTCTGCAGTACCTGGTATTCATAATCCTTTTTCTGCGTCTCAAACTGGATCTTCTGTTCCATCAGGGTCTCGATGTCGGAAGCCATCCGGTTAATATTCCGCCCGATATCCCCCAGCTCGTTGTCCCATTCTACCGAAGGGTCGGGTGTAAAATGTTCCCGTGCCACCGCGTCGATCCGTCCCTGCAGGAGGGCCACCGGCCGGGTGACTGTCCGGTTCAGGCTGAGGATCAGGAAGCCGCCGATGACCAGCACACAGAGCAGGATCAGGAACAGGATCGCCAGATAGCCTCTGGACTGCTGGTACAGGGCATTGTCCGGGAGGGGGATGCTGATGGAGCAGTCCCGGGAATCCAGGGCCACCGTCACATAGGTGTGCTCCTTCCCGTCCAGGCGCACGGATCGGACCAGGATGTCGCTGTCCGGAGCCGCGCTGTACTGGATCGTTTTGATGTCGGCGGCGTTTTCCGAAGCCTTCCCCGACGTCTCCCCAGGCAGATACTCCGGAGAAAGCGGGATCACGGCGTTGCCGGAGATTTCCCAGATACTGTCGGAAACCCGCAGATATACCGGCATCCGGGTCTGGCGGGAGTACTGGGCAAGGGGCGTCCGGAAGAGTTCAAAGGAGATCTGCATGTAGGAAAAGCCCACCACCGTATTTCCAAAGGAGCTGTAGACCGGCTGGATGACCGGGAGCATCCGGACACTTTTGGTCAGGAAGGGGTCGTTCTGCACCCCGATGTGAAAGGAATAATCCGGCAGCTCCATCAGCTCTTCATAATAAGGAAGCTCCTGGATGAGCTGCACCATGGGCTTTCCTACCGAGTAGCCGGAGGGGACGACCTGCAGAAAATCGGTTCGGTTCATATTGGCGATGACCACCCGGTCAATGTACTGCCTCGCGTTGTTGCTCAGGCATTGCTCATTCAGCCATTCGGAAGCATTTCTGGTGATCGTATTGTAGGAGGTGCTGTCCCTGTCCGTGTTGATAAAATCCAGGATCTTGCTGTTGGTGCGGGTCTGGCGGGACAGGGTCATGATATCCTGTACATCCGAGTCGATGAGATTTTTTAAGATCTGCAGGCTGGTCTCCGCCGAATGGATCTGGCTGTCCTTTAAGTTCCGGGAGAACATGATATAAGCCAGGGTGGACGTCCCGATCCCGACCAAAAGCATGATGGCCGCGGAAATGAGCAGGAAGCGTCCTTTGATCGTTTTATAAAATGTATGCTTCATTATGGTCAAAGCTCCTTTGTCATTACAGCTCACGGCTGTGATTGCGGCCGCAGTCAGCACACGGGCTGCAGCTTGCACTTCCTATATCATAGCATAAAAACGGAAAAATAGTTTTGCAAATTGGGGAGAGTGAGAAATTATGTATGATTTTGTAGAAAAAGACAGGAATCTCCATCTGTATCTGTTTTGCGGCGGAAACCGGGCAGGGAAAAAAAGACAGGAAATCATAGCTGAGTCTATGGAGAAACAGAGAAAAAATCTTATATAATAGACATATCAGGAGCACAAAGATCAAAAGCTCTGAAGAGCGCGGACGGAAAGAAAAAGCAGACCGAGAAAGAAACTAAGGAAGAGCAGATTTTCGAAGGCGCCGAACACAAGTAGTGTAAAGTATCGTATGAAAAAACGATACGGGAATTGCCCGCATTAAAAATCTGCTTCGCAGATGGCGGGCAAGTAGGCAATCAATTTGCTACGCAAATTGGTTACACATACACAAAAGGAGGTAAAGTAAAATGAAAAGGAAACTGGTAAGTGTCCTGCTGGCGGCGGCCATGGTCGTGACCGGGCTGACAGCCTGCGGCGGCGGAAATGAGACCGGCGGAAGCGGGGAGACGACGCAGGAGGAGAAGACGGACGACGCAGAGGAAGAGGAGACGGAGGATGCCGAGGAGCCGGCGGCCGGAAGCTCAGGCGTCAGCGGATCGGATTCCGCGGACACCGTATTGAAATGGGCCTGCTGGGACATCAAGACGGCTACCTATTGGCAGGCAATCGCGGACGCGTATACGGAGCAGCATCCGGATGTGCGGATCGAGATGACGGACCTGGGTGCTTCGGATTATGATACAGTCCTTTCCACAGAGCTGTCCGGAAGTGGATCTGAATTTGATATTGTTACGATCAAAGACGTACCGGGCTATGCGACGCTGGTATCCAAGGGAGTCCTGGAACCCTTGAGCGACCGGATCACGGCGGACAGTGTGGATCTGTCCTTGTACAACGGCACCACCGATCAGCTGACCGTGGATGACACGCTGTATCAGCTCCCGTTCCGAAGTGATTTCTGGCTGCTGTACTACAACAAGGATCTGTTTGATGACGCGGGAGTGGCTTATCCCACTAACGACATGACCATTGCAGAGTACGATGAGCTGGCACGCTCCGTGGCAAAAGCAGGCTTCGGGGACGAGCAGGTCTTCGGCTCTCATTACCACACCTGGAGAAGCGCGGTACAGCTCTTCGGAGTCCTGGATGGCGAGCATTCCATTACAGACGGAAACTATGATTTTACCAAAGAATATTATGAGATGGTGAAGAAGCAGGAGGAAGACGGGATCTGCCGTTCCTACGTAGACACCAACGCATCGCAGCTCCACTATTCGGCAGCATTTTCAGAGGGAAATACCGCATCCTTCAATATGGGAAGCTGGTACATCACGACTCTGATCTCCAGCCTGGCAAGCGGCGAATATGATTCCGAGCTGTGCGGCAACTGGGGCCTGGCAAAATACCCGCATCCGGAAGGCGTGGAAGCAGGCACCACACTGGGACAGGTGACAGGCCTTTCCATCCCCACCTCCTCTGAAAATAAAGACGCAGCATGGGATTTCATCAAGTTTGCAGGCAGCGAGGAAGGCGCGGAGGTGATCGCGAAGACCGGTACATTCCCAGCGATCATCAGTGACGAGGTCATCGACATCATCACCGGGCTGGACGGATTCCCGCAGGACGAGGATTCCAAGGAAGCGCTGAAGACGGCACAGATTTATCTGGAAGCTCCGTATGACGAAAATATTTCCCAGATCAATACGATCCTGGATACCTATCATAAGGATATCATGAACGGGGATATCTCCATTGACGAGGGCATCGCAAAAATGAATGAAGAGGTAGGAGCGATCCTGAAATAATGATACGAAGCGGCAGAAGGATTCGGCCGTGAGTATAGATCCATGATGAAGATTGGCCGGCAGAGAAGGGATTCCCAATCTGCCGGCTGTTTTTATCCGGTGATATGCAGAAAGGCGGCCGGTGACATGCGGATGTACAGCATGGCAAGCCGAAAGAATGTCGGCGGCAGGTTTTCTGCAAAAAATCAAAACACTTCGAGAAGGAGGAGGGAAACTATGGAACAGGCTACGGATTTGAAAAAGAGCAGGGCGCAGCGGGAACGGAAGCGGGCCCTGGTGGCGTACTCGTTTATCGCGCCCAATTTTATCGGCTTTGCGGTATTCACGATGATCCCGATCATCTGCGCGTTTGCGCTGGGATTCCTGCACTGGGACGGCAACAATGCCATTCAGTTTGCCGGCCTGGATAATTTTAAGCAGCTGTTTGGAGATACGATCTTCAAGGCATCCCTGAAAAATACGATCATTTACTGTATCGGTACGGTGCCTCTGACGATGATCGCGTCCCTGGGGCTTGCCATCATACTGAACCAGAAAATTAAATTCCGGGGATTCTTCCGGACGGTCGCGTTCTTCCCTTACGTGGCGTCTCTGGTGGCGATCACGGCAGTATGGGCCATGATCTTCCATCCCAGCAAGGACCCGGTAAACGCGGTCCTCTACTATGTATTCCATGTGGAAAACCTGCCCAACTGGTTCGGCGGGAACCTGATCCTGGTTACATTGATCCTGTTCAGCGTATGGAAATATATGGGCTACTATATGGTGATCTATCTGGCAGGGCTGCAGGGGATCTCGGCGGAGCTGTATGAGGCGGCGGGCCTGGACGGGGCAAGCACCTGGCAGAAATTCCTTTATGTAACATGGCCCCAGCTGCGCTCCACCACATTTTTCGTGACCGTCATGCTGACCATCAACTGCTTCAAGGTATACGACATCGCCATCATGCTTGCCGGAGGCGGCGACGGAAGGCTGGGGACATCCTCAACGGTGCTGGTATACTACATTTACCAGAAGGCATTTATTGAATGGGATCTGGGCTACTCCAGCGCCATTGCCATGGTACTGTTCGCTATGGTGCTGATTATCACACTGATCCAGTTCAACGGGCAGAAGAAGTATGCGGATGAGTGAGGACTTCTGACGACCTGCCCTCGAACCGCAGGTGAGGGGGCGCTACCTTAATGAAGGAGGATGAAATATGCAGACAGCATCTATGAAACGTAACCGGGCGATCGGGAAATTCTTTCTCTATCTCCTGTTGATCCTGATCACGGCAGTGATGATCATTCCTTTTCTGTGGATGATCTCCGCCTCGATCAAAAATAACGCCGAAGTATTTAAGATCACACCGTTCCAGTTTATCCCGGACGAACCGAGGTGGGATAATTACGCGCGGATCTGGACCAAGATCCCGCTCATGCATTTTATCGGAAATACGGTATTTCTGACCATCGTGGTCACCCTGCTGCAGCTCTTGACCAGCAGCTTCGCGGCCTATGCATTTGCCAAGCTGGAATTTAAGCATAAAAATAAGCTGTTCCTGGCATACATCGCCACCATCGCCATGCCCTGGCAGGTGTACATGGTGCCGCAGTTCATCATGATGCGGAATATGGGGCTGAATGACAAGCTGCTGGCGATGATCTGCCTGCAGGCATTCTCCGCGTTCGGAGTATTTATGATGAAACAGTTCTACGAGGATATCCCGGATTCCCTGTGCGAGGCCGCCAGGATCGACGGCATGAGCGAATACCGGATCTATTCCTCGATCATGCTGCCGCTGTCAAAGCCGGCGCTGTCCACGCTGACCATTTTTACATTTGTCAATACGTGGAATGACTATTTGGGGCCATTGATCTACTTAAAGACCGAGACAAAGAAGACCATTCAGCTGGGACTGAAAATGTTCATCGGCCAGTTCGCCGCAGAGTACGGCCTGATCATGGCCGGCTCGATCATTACGCTGATCCCGGTGCTGATCGTGTTCCTGTCGCTGCAGAAATACTTTGTAGAAGGTGTCGCGTCCACCGGTCTGAAGGGATAAAAAAGTATCACAGCTGGAAAAAGCGTGCATCCCCCGATTCCCGGGGACTCAGCCGCAAAGATGGGCGCAAAGGAGTTCCCGGGAGTGCGGGACATAGAAATGGAGGAAATCATGTCAAAAGTATTTCAATGGGACAACCCGGTATGGAGCTTTTTGGGGAAGCTGACGGATATGGTCATTCTCACGGTCCTGTGGATGGTGTGCTGTATCCCGCTGGTGACGGTCGGGGCTTCTTCATCGGCTCTTTATGATGTGTCATGGAAGCTTTCTAAAAACCAGGAAGGCTATCTGTTTTCTTCCTTCTTCCGGGCGTTTCGGAAGCACTGGAGGAAAAGCACGGCGGTGTGGCTTGGATGCGTATGCATGGGCGCATTTCTGGCATCAGACATCTGGATGTATTCCCGGATGGAGAGCAGCGCTGGGGTGGTGCTGCTGGCATCGGCAGGGATGCTGGCCGTCATCTTTTTGATGGCCTTTGTATATCTGTTCCCGTTTCTGGCACTTTACGATATGGGGATGAAGCGCCTGATCGCGGCGGCATTTGTTACGGCATTGAAAAATCCTGGCTGGACGCTTCTGATGCTGGTGAGTGCCGGGGGGATCGCGGCGGCGGGCATCTTTGTGATGGCGCCGTTCCTCGTGATCTCCGCGGGGCTGATTGCGTATATCCATGTAAAGATTATAGGGATTATTTTACCGGAACAGCAGAATGCGTGAGTTATACTGCACGCCAGATAAATCTGCCGTGCAGTATAACATGATGCGCACAG
The DNA here is from genome assembly GCA_964415625.1 of uncultured Clostridium sp. Classification (GTDB taxonomy): domain Bacteria; phylum Bacillota; class Clostridia; order Lachnospirales; family Lachnospiraceae; genus Schaedlerella. Next base: position 39,211 of record CAYQBE010000018.1, on the reverse strand, counting down.
CCGCATGAGGAATTATGCCGCTTCGCGGCTGCGGCTGGCGCGATACTCATGGCAGATTCTATGTTTGCGGCTGCTGTTTCGGAATATCAACGTATGCAGAAAAGCGGTCAATGAGGCTTTTGGCATACGTTGATATGCATTCAGGAAGGAGAAGGAAGAAGATGTTATATCCGAAAATGAACAATGCCCGGACGATGACGGATCTATCCGGAGTGTGGGAGTTCCGGCTGGACAACGGACACGGGTTTGAGGAAAAATGGATGGAGAGTCCGTTTACGGAGGCGGAAACGATGGCGGTGCCGGCCTCCTACAATGACCAGAAGGTGGATTCCGTGTTCCGGGATCACTATGGCTGGGTGTTTTATCAGAAAAAAATTCAGATCCCGAAGCTTTTGCTCTCCCAGCGGATCGTGCTCCGGTTCGGCTCGGTGACCCAGCACGCCCGCGTGTACATGAACGGGAAGCTCCTATGTGAGCATAAAGGGGGATTTCTTCCCTTTGAAGTGGAGCTCCATACGCCGGGGGAAGCCCATGTGGGGACATCCTGCCAAGGGGACGGATCCGGCCGGGAAATCAGCGGGGGGACGGAAGATGCCTGCCGGACAGGGCTGCTCAGGGAAGGGGACAACCTGCTCTGCGTGGCGGTGGATAACCGGATTGATTTTTCCACACTGCCGGTTGGAAATGAGAGCAGCCAGGCCATGTTCGGAAGTGAGATCCCGGATTTTGAAAGTGTCCGGAAAACGAAGCTGGTGCCTCAGAATTATCCTAATTTTGACTTTTTCAACTATGCGGGGATCCACCGCCCGGTGAAGCTGTATACTACCCCGGCGGCATATCTGGAAGACATTACCCTTACGCCGGTTGTGAAGGGGGATCAGGCCGAGGTGCGGTTTGAGATCCGCTGCGGGGGAAGTGCGTGCGGCGCAGGAGCAGGCAGTGAGGAGAACTCAGGCGGAGAAATCGGTTCCGGCGGTGAGCGCGTCACAGGCGGGGGAAACGGTTCCGGCAGCAGGAGCAGCGCAGGCATGGAACCGCGGATCACGATCCTGGACGAGGACGGTCAGGCCGTGGCATCCGGCGTAGGGACCGAGGGCTGCGCGGTGATCGACAAGGTGAAGCTATGGCGGCCGGGAAAGGCATATCTCTATACGGCCCGGGTGGAATACGGAGAGGATCTGTATGAGGAGGAATTCGGCGTGCGGACCGTGGAAGTGAAGGGAAACCAGTTCCTGATCAACGGCAGTCCCTTTTATTTCAAAGGCTTCGGAAAGCATGAGGATAGCAATATCCATGGGAGGGGAATGGATGAGGCTCTCAATGTAAAGGACATATCCCTGATGAAATGGATGGGGGCCAATTCCTTCCGCACCTCCCACTACCCGTATGCGGAGGAGATGCTGAACCTCTGTGACCGGGAAGGCATCGTGGTGATCGATGAGACCCCTGCGGTGGGGCTGAATTTCCCCAATATCAAGGAGGACTGGTACCGGGATCTGAGCAGGACGAAGGAACACCATGAGGAGGTCATCCGGGAGCTGATCCGCCGGGATAAGAACCACCCCTGCGTGGTCATGTGGTCCCTGGCAAATGAGCCGGATACCGCGGCAAGGGCACAGAGCGCCTATGAGTATTTCCAGCCGCTGTATGAGCTGGCCCACCGCTGCGATCCCCAGGACCGCCCGGTGACGGTGGTGGTATGCAATAACAATTATACGGAGGATCTGGTGGCTCCGGCCATGGACGTGATCTGCATGAACCGCTATTACGGCTGGTATATCTTCCCGGGCAATCTGGACGCGGCGAAGCAGGCGCTGACCCATGAGATGGAGTACTGGAAGACGAAGGACAAGCCGGTGATCATCACAGAATACGGCGCGGACACCGTGCCGGGACTTCATGACGCTTCCGCGAATATGTTTACAGAGGAATACCAGGCGGCATATTATGACGCTTCCAACCAGATCCTGGATCAGTATGAATTCGTGCGCGGGGAGCATCCCTGGAATTTTGCGGATTTCGCCACGATCCAGGGGGTCATGCGTGTGGACGGAAATAAAAAGGGCCTGCTGACAAGGGACAGGAGGCCGAAGCTGGCGGCACACTATTTCCGGAAACGCTGGAATGAGATTCCGGATTTTGGGTATAAAATGGAAGAATTTGTGTAAATCGGTTCCAGTATAATATCACACAATATATGGAATGAGGACGGTTTCATGAATCGCAGGATTGATGAAACCGTCTTTTTCTGTTATGATAGGGACAGGAACCAGCGAGGCGGCTTCGGAATAGACCGGTGCACAGGAGCCAGGGCTCTCATTGTGAAATGCTTCATGCGGAAAACGGAGGCGGAGATGGACGATTATAAGTTTACGGTCCTGTGGAAAGAGGACGTGATGGCGGATGTGGAGCTTTATGATCAGCGGAGAAAGGTACGGATCATAAAGCATAAAAATACATTTCCGGAAAATCCTTTTTACGGCGGGGAGGTGACACCGGAGCGGGTATACCGTTTCCTGGAGGGACGGTGCATGGAACGGGGGCGTCCCTGCCTTCCAGCCTATCTGGAAGGGCTGGGGCTTACGGAGTACAATCCTTATGAGATCGTAAAGATCACACATGGGGTCATGTGGGAGGATTTCCAGTGGATCCGTTTTCCGGGGGAGGAGATCAGCTGGAAGGATGTGAAGCTGCGTGACTGAGCATAGACGGACGGATGTGACCGGGAAAAGCGATTCTTATACGATCGACGAATCCTACAGAAGAAATGATATCGGATTTTCCAGCCTCGGCGTGGAAAATAAATATTATAAAGACGGATACTGGTATAAGCAGGATATCAGCGGATATGAGGGGCTGGCGGAAGAAGCCTGCAGTATTCTGCTGCGGCACTCGGATCTGGAAAATTATGTGGAGTATGAGGCGTGTACGATCAACGGAAGATCCGGCTGCAGAAGCAAAAATTTCCTGAAGGAAGGGGAGTCGGTCATTACCTTTAAGCGATTATATGAGATCGCATGCGGGGGCGACCTGATGAATCGGGTCTATACGATCCGGGATGTGGGAGATCGGATCCGGTTCGTGATCGATTTTGTGAAAGAGTATGCCCGGCTGGACTGCACGTCCTATCTGCGCAATATTTTGAGTTTTGATATGCTGACGCTGAATACGGATCGGCATTTTCATAATCTTGCGTTGATCCGTACGGAAAATGGGTATCGTGAGTGCCCGGTCTTTGACAACGGCGCGGCATTTTTGAGTAATTACGGGGTGTTTCCGCCGGATGAGGAGCTGGAAGAGCAGATACTTCATGCGGCGGCAAAGCCTTTCAGCGGAAGCTTTGAACAGCAGGCTATCGTGCTTGGAACAGGGATCCGGCTGGATTATGAAGCCATTTTTCCGAAGATAAAGAAAATGAAGCACGCAAGGCTTCAGGCAGTGATGGAATATCAGCTGACGCGGTACAGAACATTTTTTATGGCTGGATAAGCAGGATGGATGATCTTTAGATCATCTCTCCGCACAGATAATATTTTTTCTTTTTTTATGAAAGGATTTGCCCGGCTCGTTCGTATTACTTATAAAGGGATTCCTGTTTGAAAAGTAATGGAGGTATGTAAAAATGAAAAAGTCAATTGTTTCCCTTGTGATCGCAGCGGCTCTTGTGATCGGCGGCGTGACAGTATATGCGTCTGCGTCGGGCGAGGCGCGCAGGGCGGCTGAGACGGAAGCCGTGGAGAAGGCAAAAGCGGAAAAGGAAGTGGCGGAGCTAAAGGCCGAGCTGGCATCCATACAGAGGAAGACCAAGGCGGCGGAAGCTGCGGAGGAAGAGAAAAAGGCGGAAGCGGAGGCAGCAGCGAAAAAGAAAGCCGAGGAGGAAGCAGCTGCTAAGAAAAAGGCAGAAGAGGAAGCCACAGCGGCTCAGAAGAAGGCAGAGGAAGAAGCAGCCGCGGCAGCGGCGGCGGAAGCCCAGAGACAGGCAGAGGAAGCGGCGGTCCAGAGTACCGTGCAGACGACGGCTACAGTCGAAACCTATGCGGCTCCTGTGGAGCCAGCAGTGGGTACACAGCCTGCATACCAGTCGGTCTGCCCCTACGGACATCCGATCTGTTATGGCAATATGTGCGGTTATTCGGATTGTCCGAACAGCTACTGCTATGTGGGAAACACATCTAACAATAACGCGGGGACAAACTATGATTATTCCGGCGGGAATGGTTATCAGGGAGGTAATTGCTATCAGGGCGGCTACGGCGGAGGACATCACGGCGGCGGGCACCATGGGCACGGGTGCTACTGATCGGCAGTACATGACTGCATGAGCCGCGGAGCCATAGACAGCGGACGCGCCGGCTGCATGCTGCAGAGGGTGCTGCCGCGTCGGATCCGTCCGGAGATGCTGACGTGGAATCTCATTGCTGCCGGCAGGATGAGGGAGTTGCTATGCGAAGTGAACAGGAGGCTGCGAGGGCAATTGAACTGTATGCAGATACGGTACGCAGGATCTGTATGCTGCATTTAAAAAGCGATTCTGACACAGAGGACATATTTCAGACCGTATTTCTGAAGTATGTCCTTTATTCGGGTGCGTTTGAAAATGAGGAGCATGAGAAGGCCTGGCTGATCCGAGTGACACTCAATGCCTGCAAGGATTTTATGAAGAGCTTTTTCAGGAGCCATACGGTTCCTCTTGATGAGATTGGAGACCTTATTGCAGATGTCCCGGAGGACCACAGTGATGTGCTGGAAGCCGTCCTTTCCCTTCCAGCAAAATACAAAACCGTGATCTATCTTTATTTTTATGAACAGTATTCGGCGGTGGAGATCGGCAGGCTTCTTGGAAAAAATGTGAACACGGTGTATACGCTTCTTGCCCGTGCCAAGGCAATGTTAAAGGAGCAGCTTGGAGGTGAGGAATTTGAGTAACCGGATCTATGATGCATTTGATTCTGTTTCTGCAGGCCGGGAATTAAAGGAAAAGACAAAAGCGTATGTGTGCCAGGCATCGAACCGCAGACAGTCCGGTTTTGTCCGGTATGCTGCCGCGGCGGTCTGCCTGCTGTTTGTATTGCTGGGCATCGGAGGATATGGATTTTATATGACTCCTGTCGCGGCGATCAGCATTGATGTTAATCCATCGATGGAATGGGAGGTCAACCGTCTGGACCGGGTGGTTTCCGTGATCTGCTATAATAAAGAAGCAGAGCATGTTGTGGAAAAACTGCATTTAAAGCACAGGAAATATGATGAAGCCATCACCGCGCTGCTCACCAGCGAGGAGATGGCCGGTTATCTGGCGGAAAATGCCGAGGTCAGCATTTCTGTGGCGGCGGAGGATGAGGAACGGAGCATCCGGATGCAGGGCCGCGCCGCGGAATGTGCAGGGGAGCACTGCGGGAATGTCAGCTGTCATGGGGGAAGCGCGGCAGACAGACAGGCGGCCAGTGAGGCCGGGGTATCCCTTGGAAAATACGAAGCATTTCTGGTACTGCAGGAATTAGACCCGTCTATTACCCTGGATGAGGTCAGCGGAATGTGTATGGGCGAGATCCAGGCTCTGATCCGGGCATATCAGGGAGAGGAAAGAGAAACGGATTCGGCAGATTTCCATCATACAGGAGGGGAACACTGCCAGAGATGCAGGAAGAGGAACGGCCAGGAGAACGAGAGCACCGATGGTCAGAATGTGGAAAATCTGAACAGCCGGGATACGGGACAAACGGACAGCCAGCCGGGGGAAAACAATGGCCGCCAGGATATGGAAAATCGGAACGGCCAGGAGAGCGAGAGCACCGACAGCCAGGAAAACGAAAAGGGAAACGGTGATGAAAACGGGTACAATGGAAACGGGCATCACCATGCTCACGGACATCACCGCAGTTCATGAGACGCTGTATTTGAACAGCATTGTATAAGGAACGGCAGTTTTACAGATTGATAAAAACAGACAACAGCAGAACCAGGACTTGCCAGAGCGGAGCCTGGTTCTTTTTTTATTGTTCTGTCTGTTTGACCGGTTCTGCCCCTGCCGGTCCGAATGGATACTGTTCCATCAGGATCTGGGTGCACCGTACGGTATGCTCCGCCATCAGCTTTTCCGCCTGATCCGCATCCCGCGCCGCGATGGCCTCAGCAACGCTGCGCATGGCGGTGCAGATCTGGGGAAGTTGGAGATGGCGGAAGAGGATCCGTGTCACTGCCATACTCATTTCCTCAAAGGAATTGTACATCAGGGGATAGATCAGATTCTGTGTGGCCAGGAAAATGGCATGATGGAACCGGGTGCTGACTTCCGCGCATTCCTCCGGGTCATGGCAGGCTTCCATCTGCTCAAGCAGTTCAAACATCCGTTCCAGATCTTCCGCCGTATGGCGTTCCGCCGCCAGCCGGGCGCACTTCTGCTCATTGATGGAACGGTATTCCATCAACGCGGTCAGCATGGACATGTCAAACTGCCCGCCGCTGTGGTGGAAGATGGAGGTCAGAGTTCCCAGATTCCCCTGCCGCAGGAAATCATTGACAAAGGTTCCTTTTCTTGGGACGATGCATACAAACCCGTTTTTTGCAAGCTCCTGGATCCCCGAATTGACCACTGTCCTGCTGATGTTCATCTGGGCAGCCAGGTCCCGCTCATTAGGAAGCTGCTCTCCGGCGGCAAGCTCCCCGGACAGGATCATGGACTCCATCTGGCGTACAAACAATTCCTTCATCGTAGGCATGACAATCTTTTGAAACGGCATAAAAATTCCTCCCGCTGATTTTTTGATCCAGTAAGGATCCGGCTATTTGGTATTCGCTGTACTGCGTATCGTATCTGCCCCGCACCTTTATAAAAGCGGTCATATCATATTTGGTCAGACCATCTTTTAGTATCTTACCACGTTGTTTGTACAATTTCAACAAAAGAAAATATTTCCATAAAATTTTTATGTTATATATCCATAAAATTCTGGTTGCTATTTCCTGGCTTTGATGTTATAGTAATCAAAAGAGTTGTGGTCAGACCAAACACAAGAGAGAAAGGATGGGGTGATGATGAGTAACACAAAAAGAAATGCATTCTGGAGTTTTTTTGACAGGATCGGGCAGCTTCCGACCTTCCTGATCTGGACGGCTTTGATCTGCATCGTATCGATGCTGGCGTCGTATTTTCCGCTCTGGGTCAATGTGATCGTCAATGTATTGCTGCCGGTGCTGGTGCTGCTGAAATTGAAAATGGTCATGTTTGAGAAGCTGAAGCTGTCTACGCTGGTGCTGATGCGGGCGCTGATCCTGCTCCCGATCTTCGGGATCATGAGCGGGGAGCTGTTTGTCAAGATCGTACTGGTATTCCTCGTGATCAACTGCATGGAAGCGACGCTGACGGATCTGCTGAAGAACCACCAGCCCTATAATTTTGTCACCGGACTGGTACTGAGCCTTTCCGTGCTGACTCTTGCCGGAAAATGGTTCCCCGGAGTGGCAGGCCCGTTTACCGGGATCTACACGGCCAATGCAGGCCCACGCACGGATACGCTGTTCGTGTCCAACCAGGTGGTGGTCATCGGCACGGTCTGCTGGCTGGTCGCTTATACGATCTGGAACTGGCTGTTTGTGATCGGGGAGTTCAGCCCGTCCATCGGATATCTGCATATCGGGATCCTGTCATCCCCGATCATAAGTATCCTGCTGACGATGAACCCCGGCTACTGGCTGGTATTTCGGGCCAACAGCCTGACCTGCGGCGGGGTGTTCCAGATCTACTGCAAGGACAATATTGAAAAGAAACTGGAAAATGAAAAGCTGGCGGCATTTATCGAAAAGGTAAAGGCTCCGCCGGTGCAGATCGGACTGATGATCCTGAATCTGGTATTGATCGCGGTTCCGGTGGGAATCTATTTCGGAATTATTTGAAAATAAGGAATCGTGCGCATGAGAATCGCTTCGCGATGGCGCACGAGCAGGCAATCAATTTGCTGTGCAAATTGGTTACAATAAGGAATCGTGCGCATGAGAATCGCTTCGCGATGGCGCACGAGTAGGCAATCAATTTGCTGCGCAAATTGGTTACAATAAGGAATCATGCGCATGAGAATCGCGTTGCGATGGCGCACGAGCAGGCAATCAATTTGCTGCGCAAATTGGTTACATATTATAGAAAGGGGAAATATATGGCGAATTATGATGTGATCGTGATCGGCGCGGGGAATGGGGGGCTGGCGAGTGCGGCTACCCTGGCGGTGAATCACAAAAAGACAGCGGTATTTGAGAAGCATAATATTCCCGGGGGATGCGGTACTTCATTCCGCAGGGGGCGGTTCGAATTTGAAGTGGCGCTGCACCAGCTCAATGGGATGAACACGAAGGATAAGCCTGGCCCGACCAGGCAGCTGTTCCGCAAATGGGGGATCGAGGATGCCATAGAGTGGATCCCCATCGAAACCTTATACAAGATCAACCTGCCGGGAGGCCGGGGAGTGGCGCTTCCGGCAAACAAGAAGAAGGCCTGCCATCTGCTGTGCAGGGAATTTCCGGAGGAGGCGGAGGCCATCCGGCGTTATTTCCACATGGTCTGGAAATTCAACGAGGAGATCGCGGATTTCCTGGCAAAGAGCGCCGCAAGTCCGGCAAATCCGTCGGAATTGAAGAAGTTTATCACTAAGACCGGATTTCCGAAGATTTACAAGGTACTGGCAAAGTACGGTGTCCGGAGCACCCAGGACGTGTTGGATGAATTTTTCAAAAGCAGGGAGCTGCAGCTTTGCCTGTCGGCTTACTGGTGCTTTATGGGAATGCCGCCGGAGCGGTTCCCCTTCTCTATCCTGGCCAGATGCATGTATCTGTACACAGTAGACATGCCTTACTATGTGCGGGGCGGCAGCCAGGTCATGAGCCAGGCGCTGATGGATACCATCCGCAGACATGGGAGCGATGTATTCCTGAACTGCGGCGTGAAGCGGATCCTGATGAAAAACGGCCGGGCTGTGGGCGTGGAGGATGAAAACGGCAATCAATACCATGCCCGCAAGATCATTTCCAATGTATCTCCCACCGTGACCTATGCAGGGCTTTTGAAGGATGAGGAGGTGCCGGAGGCCTGCCGGCAGTACTTTAAGAGCTATACTACAGGGATTTCCGCGTTGACCTGCTTCATCGGCCTGGACTGTCCGCCGGAGGAGATCGGATTTACCGATTCCTTCAATTTGATCTATGACAGCCTGGATGCCAACAAGGACTTTAAGAACGCGTATTTTACCAATACAAAGACAGACCCAATTGTTGCCACCTGCTATACCATTGACGACCCCTGTGTCTCGCCTCCGGGGACATCTATTATTACTGCGGGCACTCTGAAATACGGCGAAGCGTGGGAAAAGCTTTCGCCCGAGGAGTACCACCGGACGAAGTACGCGGCGGCGGATGAGATCGTCAGCCGTCTGGAGACCCGTTTTCCGGGGCTGCGGGGACACATCGAGGAAATGGAGGTGGCCACGCCGCTGACCCATATGCGGTATCTGGGCCATCCGGGAGGGGCGATCTACGGCTACGAGCAGGATCTGAAGTCCAGCGTATTCTTCTTCCCCCAGGATGAATTTATCCCGGGTCTGACCTTTTCCGGCGGCTGGGTCAATACATGCGGCTTCGGCCCCAATTATGCCTATGGGGACAAGATTGCACAGTCTATTTTAAAGGAGGGCAGATAGGATGAGCGGAAAACCAATCAAAGAGATGATCATCAGTACCATGCAGAATGGCCCGGAAACCTTGAAGGAACTGGAAATGGCGAAAAAGACAGGAAAGGATATCTCCCTGGAGCGGGGGACGGTCCAGAAGAAGGTGAACCAGTATCACCCTTCTGTCCTGCACCTGACGGTCAGCGAGATCGAACCGGTCAGCCCCATCGCGAAGCGGATCCGGCTGGTATCAGACACCGGATATCTGCCGCCCTTTGAGGCCGGGCAGTATATCAACGTATTCTGCGAGATCGGCGGGGTGCGCACGTCCAGGCCCTACAGCCTGTCCTCCTCGGCAAAGCAGCGGGCCTATTATGAGATTACTGTGGCGGCGGTGGAAGGCGGATTTGTCTCTGCATATCTTCTGCAGCAGCTGAAGGTCGGGGATCGTCTGGAAGCAAATGGCCCGGCAGGGGTGTTTCGGTATCATCCGGTCTTCCATTCCAAACGGTCTGTGTTTTTAGGCGGCGGGAGCGGGATCACGCCTTTTGTCAGCATGATCCGGACCGCGCTGGAGAGCGGGGAGGACCGGGAGATTACGCTGCTGTACGGGAGCCGCACAGAGGAACTGGCCATGTATCACAGGGAGCTGGCCGCATTTGCCGAACGGCATCCGAATTTTCATTATACGCTGATCCTGTCGGATGAGGAGAAAGAAGGAATGGAGCACGGCTTCATCGACGCGGAGCGGATCCGGGCGCATGTGCCGGATATTCTGGACTGTACTTATTATATGTGCGGCCCGGCGGTGATGATGGAATTCTGCCGCAAGGCGCTGGATGAACTGCAGATCCCGGGACGATCGATCCGCAGGGAGGTCTTCGGGACAAGACGGGATATCTGGAATGAACCGGGATGGCCGGAAGGAATGACGGGAGAGGAACGGTTTCAGATCAAGGTGGGAGATCAGACCATCGAAGCGAAAAGCGGGGAAAGCGTGCTCACTGCCCTGGAACGCGGCGGCCTTCGGGTCAATGTGTGCTGCCGTTCCGGCGAATGCAGCCTGTGCCGGGTGCAGCTCGTATCCGGGAAGGTATTTACCGCCCAGGGGGCGCTGCTTAGGTATGCGGACGAGCTATTCGGATATATCCATTCCTGCAAGGCATATCCCATCAGCGATCTGGAACTGCGGTTCTGAAGAAAAAAGGGGGGCTTTTGATGTTCTTTTTTACAGGTTATACATTTACAAGTGTGTTGGTATTTCTCGGGCTGGCTGCGGCTCTGATCGGGCTGAATGAGGTGACCCGGCGTTTTAAATGGGCAGGGATCGGGATGTATGTCATTATTCCGGTCATCGCTACCTTTTTCATCTGGCCTAAGACCGCGGGAGGAAATGTGGGCGGCACCTGGTTCGCCTGGGTCAAAACCTATTCCGCGCTGGCCGGCGTGATCGGATTCATGCTGCTGAGGTATATCCCGAAGCTGCAGAAAAACAAATTCATGCTGACCTACCCGGCATTGATCCTGGCAGTGAATATTCTGGAGGCGGTATACGCGGATCTGGAATGCCTGCCCAAGACCGGGCAGATCGAGGCCGGACTGCAGATGATCGGCGGCCCATGGAATGTGATCAATGCCGTTGCGGGCATCCTGAATATCATCACCATCACGGGATGGCTGGGCATTCAGATCGGAAAGACAAAATCCCAGGATATGGTGTGGGCGGATCAGCTCTGGTTCTGGATCATTGCCTATGGCCTCTGGAATCTGTCCTACTGCTACAACTGCATTTCCAACCGTTCCTTCTATGCAGGATTTTTGCTCCTGGTCTCCTGCACGGCGGCGGAGTTTTTGATCCGGCGGGGAGCGTGGCTGCAGCACAGGGCGCAGACATTGGCACTGTGGGCCATGTTTTCCCTGACAGTGGATTATTCCGCGGCGGAGGAGTATTTTGCCATCACCTCCACCCAGTCCGACCTGCCCAAGCTCCTGCTAAGCGTAGCGGCGCTGGCGTTCAACATCGGGGTGTTGGTGTACGAGGTGCGGATCATCCGGCAGACGAAGAGGAATCCGCTGAAAGGAGCGATCTATACGGAGCTGGAAGCTTATAAGAAGAATCTGGAGGCGAATGGACTGTAAGTCAGAATGTGAAGCTAATTGCATGATACACTTCTATAAAAAAGACCCTCTGCATGCGCAGAGGGTCAATCCATTGAGCCTTCTTTTGATTAAGCTCCTTGCACTCTACAAGGAGAATCATCCATTGGGCCGTCTTTATTTTGGGCTCGCCCTGCCCTTAGGCGATGTTCGGGCGGCTTTCACTTATCAGTATTCATCTATATATTTTCCCAATCAATTTCGCTTTCAGGAGTGAATTGATGACATTCAGGGTCAGATTCAATAGCTTTCAGCATTTGCAAGTCATACTCATCTGGTTCCACTTCATCAATATTATCCCAGGAAGGGACAAAATTTTTTAAAATAATATTCCAAAACTTTTCGGCATCACTATCGTTCATGATAGTGACAGCGCCGATGATTCGTTCCTTTAGAGCTGTCATAATATTAAACCTCCTGTAAAACACATACTAACATATGCGTGAAAAAAATCAACAAAAATCTGAAAATAATTCACGAAAATGGCATAGTGAATTTATTTCAACAAAGGATGTATGATATGCGGTTATTCATAAAAATACAAGTATTAAAGAAATATTAAGAAAATTTGTTCCTATCCGTTAAAAAATTTTCTGTATGATTATCTTATAATAAGTATTGCGCTGAAGCGCAAGCAGGTCATCAATTTTCTGACGAAAATTGGTGACAAAATAGAATAAATGCTGTCGATATATCGACAGGAAATTGGTTTGTTATACTGAGCGCCAGATTTCATCGGCCGTGAAGTATATGTAAATTGATCGCGGATGAAGGAGGAACGGAGATGGGAGCAGCACAGGGAAATGCGTCAGGCATGGAGATACAGATGGGGTTATTTGAGTCGATTACAGATCTTTTGTTTTTGAAGCCGGTCTGCTTTTTGGGGTTTTTGATCATAGGAGTCCTGTTCGTTGTTTTGGGCAGAAAAAAACAGCCTCCTACGATAAAAACATGGGTCGCGTCAATGGGATTGTATTACTATTTGTGTCTGATGCTGAATCAGATTGTAGGGATTCCGACACGGAGCGAATTTGCCAGGCTGTCCGGTCTGGGGGAATCCTTTTTTCAACCGAAATTCAATCTGATTCCTTTCTATGATGTTGGGATTCTGAGCTTTGTACTGAATATTTTTCTGTTTATTCCGTTTGGATTTCTGTGTCCTGTAATCAGCAGAAAGTATCAAAATATCCGGGATGCGATTATGCTGGGAGCGGGTTTTTCTGCCGTGATTGAGTTCAGCCAGATGTTCACCTTATACCGGGTTACGGATATCAACGACCTACTTACAAATATCTTGGGGACGGCCGCGGGATATCTGTGTTACCGGTTTATTGTAAAAAGGATCGGGGAGCGGAGTGCCTGGATTGAAGAAAAGGAAGACCTGGCATATCTTCCGGTTATGATTGTGGTTACGGCATATCTGATTTGTTTTTTGAATTAAGGGGTTGCGCTTCGCTGTGATGGGGCCGTCGGAAAATGACCGCATATCTATAATATATTGCGGATTTTCCGGCAGCCTCTCTTTTTTTCTATATCTGTTTCAGATAAAACTGGAACGAACTATATTCCGGAACCTCCCGGTCGATCGGAAGCCCCGCGTGCATCAGCGCCGCGCCGGAAAGCACCAGCTCCCCGTCGTTGATCCGGTACATGGCATCCGGAACCAGCCCCTTTGCCTTCACATATTCCTGAGGCCCGTTGCAGGTGAGGTTCGTCACGACCACGCTCAGCAGCGATTCTTTTTTATCCTTCGACACATGCTGCCATGCCGTCATATTTCCTGCTTCAAAAGGGTTGCTCAGCCGGTAATAATCTCCGCCGAAGATGACTGGATAATATTTTCGGAAGAGGCCGCTCTGTTCCCGGCAGAGCTCCTGCTCCTCCGGGGACAGCTTTGACGCATCCAGCTCATATCCAAAGCTCCCGCACATGGCAACCACCGCTTTTGTCTGAAGCGGTACAAAACGCCCGCTGTCAGAGATGTGCGCTCCCATGGTGGAGACCGGGTATACAAAAGATGTCCCATAATGCAGCTTTAAGCGGTCAATGGGATTGTTGTTGTCGCTGACCCAGTACTGCGGATAATAGTGCAGCATGCCGGGGTCATACCGTCCGCCGCCGCCGCTGCACCCTTCAAAGAGGATATCCGGATGCGTCAGGATGATCTCATTCATCACCCGGTACAGACCCAGGATATAGCGGTGGTACACCTCTCCCTGCCTGTCCGCGGAAAGCACATTGGACCAGATGTCGGCAAGGGAACGGTTGATGTCCCATTTTACATAGTAGATATCAGCATTATCCAGAATGGCGTTGATGCTCCGGATGAGATAATCCTGTACCTCCTTACGGCTCATGTCCAGCGCCATCTGGTTCCGGCTGCGGACTGCGTTCCGGCCGGGGATCTGCATGGCCCATTCAGGATGTGCGCGGTACAGGTCGCTGTCCTCGGAAACCATTTCCGGCTCAAACCAGATACCAAATTTCATTCCCAGGCTGTTGATCTGCTCCACCAGCTTGTGCAGGCCGCCTTTGATCTTCTCCTCATTGACGACCCAGTCCCCCAGGCCGCTGTTGTCGTCATTCCGTTTCCCAAACCATCCGTCGTCCATGACCAGCATATCCACGCCCATATTTTTTGCCGCCTTTGCGATCTCCACCAGCTTTACATCGTCAAAATCCATGAAAGCGGCTTCCCAGCTGTTGATCAGGACCGGGCGCTGGACTTCAGAAACAAATTTGCTCCGGCACAGGTTGGTACGGTAAAAATCATGGTACAAATGGGTCAGCCCCGTGAAGCCCTGTTCGGTAAAAGCCATGACAACCTCCGGGCCTTCAAATGCCTCCCCCGGTCTGATCTCGTACACAAACTGCTTGGGATGGATCCCCATCACCAGGCGGAGCTGGTCATACTGGTCCAGTTCGGCTTCGGCGAGAAAATTGCCGCTGTAAACCAACGAGAAGCCATAGCATTTTCCATAGTCCTCGGAGGCCTCTCTGTCACACAGGATCACAAAGGGGTTCTGCTGGTGGCTGGAGGAGCCGCGCACGCTTCCGATGGTGTGGATGTGGTGGTTCATCCGCTGGCGTTCCACCTGCCGCTCCTGCCCGTATCGTCCCGGCAGGCTGACCAGATCCATATTCAGGCCGTTTATAAAGTCCAGGCAAACGGACATGATCTTTTTTAAATGGATGGGGGCATCCCCCTTGTTGAATACCTTTACGGCACGGGTGATGATATCGGCTTCCTCAAATACGCTGTATAATAAAATGACTTCCACGTCACTGATATCGTCGGAGAGTATGATCTCCAGCGTGTCCGCCTGCTCATCCTCATCGGCAAATGTGCAGGGCA
Organism: uncultured Clostridium sp.; assembly: GCA_964415625.1. Classification (GTDB taxonomy): domain Bacteria; phylum Bacillota; class Clostridia; order Lachnospirales; family Lachnospiraceae; genus Schaedlerella. The sequence goes on along the minus strand of CAYQBE010000018.1, from coordinate 24,046 downwards.
GTGTGTCCAGCTGATATTTTTCTTCCCGTATCGTGAAGCGTGAGACCTTTCCATTAAAGGAATAACTGCCGTCTGCGTTGACGACCTCGATACTTGTGGTACGAAAGTCGCCCTGCTGCTGTGTACTGAATTCCTGGGGCTGGGCATCCAGGGAAAAGGTCCTGGCATCCCTTGATTCATAAGGATTTCCGGAAAATCCACGGTCATACTGCATGATCTGATAGCTTAAGTCCGCATCATGCAGGACAGGCCCATAGTACAGGTGCAGCAGATAATCCAGATTCCCGATCTTCATCTGGTAAGTGGTGTGCTTTGTCTGCAGAGTAAATGTTTTTGCCTGCTCGTTAAAAATAATAGACATAATAGACCTCCTGTTACGATCACTCAACGCCCTTTCCGGCCGCGGCCCGGCGTTCTATGCCGGTTGTTTTCGTTTTGGGCAATCATAGTATAGCATGGAACCGAGATGGAAATGAATGGTTATAATGTACGGAAAAATATGGGAAAAGTTGGTTATTTATACACCCTGCCACATATATTTTGGGAAGTAAATGGTAAAGAAATGTTGCAGGGAATTGTGGTATTTCCTATTATTATGTAAAATATAGACGTAAGATCAATGGCGCTTTAAAGAAGGGACAGGTGAATTATGAATGGAAGAGACGATCAGGTCAGAGTGCGGCGGATCTGAAAAGTATGTATTGAAACCGGCGGCAGGATTGTGTGTTTTGATGGGACTGGCATTGTGCCTGAACCCGGTTTCTGATGGAACAGAGGAAAAAAATCAGAACTGGCGGAACATCACGGAATTGGAGGCTGTCGGCAATAAAGTGAGAACAGGAAGCCGGGAAGGGACAGATCCGGCAATGTATGATGTGGAAAATCTGATTTTCAAAACACTGCTTTTGCAGGACAGCGAAAAGGACGGACTGGCTTTGGCGGAAAAGGCAGTACCGGAAGAATCTCTGATATTGCCGGATATCTCAGAAGGGAATCTATGGGAGGTACTGCAGCCGGAAGGATCTGGCGTCGCAGCCGGAGCCGGGAGAGGAGAATGGGTTGAAACGGGAGCAAGTATCGGGCAGGAGCGATCCGGGACAGGATCGGAGAACCTGGCTGGGGTCGAAGCGGAAGTGGATCTGGTCAGGTCGGAAAATCTGCCGGGAGCCGGGGCGGAAGCAGACATGTTCAGGCCGGTGGATCCGTCGGATGTGGGAACGGAAGTGAGCCCGATCAGGCCGGGGAATCCACCGGATGTGGGAACAGAAGTAGATCCGGTCAGGCCGGGGAATCCGTCGGATGTGGGAATAGAAGTAGATCCGATCAGACCGGGAAATCCATCGGATGCGGGAACAGAAGTAGATCCGATCAGGCCGGGGAATCCATCGGATGTGGGAACAGAAGTAGATCCGATCAGGCCGGAGGATCCGTCGGATGTGGGAACAGAAGTGGATCCGGTCAAGCCGGGGAATCCGTCGGATGTGGGAACAGAAGTAGATTCCATTGATCCGGAGAATCCTGGAAATGAGGGGGCAGCAGGGCCGGAACAGGGGGCTTCCGGGTCAGTCGAAAATGGCGGCACGGTGCCTGACAGCGGAAACGGGGAAAACGGAGAGCAGGGTACGGTCTCCTGTTTTGTCCTGGATGAAATGGGAATGCTCTGCGGTTTTCTCCCGGAATATGCAGAGATATCAGACGGATGTCTGACACTTCCAGAAGAATGTACCGGGATCCGGAGAGGTGCGTTTGCCGGATGCGGTGCAGGTATTCTGGAGCTCTATATTCCGGCCGGGGCAGCCGTGATCGAAGAAGGCGCGCTTTCCGGCCTGGTATCTCTGGAATGGATCGACGTGGAGGGCGGAAATCCAGGATGCGTCAGCGACTGCGGCGTCCTGTTTGACAGTACCATGTCAGTGCTTCTGGCATTTCCCGCCGCATGGATGGATATTTACGCGGTTCCGCCATATGTCACAAGGATTGCGGATCAGGCATTTGACGGAACTTCCATCTACAGGCTGGATATCCGGGAATGTACCGGACTTTCCTTTGGACAAAATGTCTTTGGAAGCTCCGGGGGAAGCGGGATCCAGGTGGCAGTACGCGGGCCGGAGCTGGAGATGTATGCGGAAATGTTGGCCGGGTATGCGGTGACGCTGACGAAGTGAGAATGTTTCTGGCCGTGCGGTTTGGCAGCTGGAAAGATTTTAACAGCGAGATGTGAACGGCAGTTGCTTTTTTGCAAACAGGCGGTTCTTTTCAAATGGATCCTTCTGGATTATCATGGTCTGTAGATACGGAAAAGAAAGGACGGGCGGCAGTTATGAATACATTTCTGATATCGAAATATCTGCAGTTCCTGCGCAGAAAACACGGTTTCACCCAGGAAAATCTGGCGCGGGAGCTCCATTTATCCAGGCAGGCGGTCTCGAAATGGGAAACCGGGGCTGCGCTGCCGGATCTGGATACGCTCCTGCAGCTTTCCCGATGCTATGGCCTGACGATCAGTGAAATCCTGGAGCCGCGGATCCAGGGGGCGGAAGTACAGGATTTTGAAGATATCGTAAAAATAGACCGCCACCGGTTAAAGGAGATCCTGGATCAATTTGAACCGGAAGACGTGGTGAAAGCATCCATGGGAGCCTCGCCAACGGTTTATGAGCTTCTGCAGAGCATTTATATGGAAGTGGATTTTCAAAAGGAGCAGGAGAGGATCGGGCGGGTCAGGGTGGAAGAAGTCGAGAGCCTTCAAAAGCAGATCGCCGCTGCAGTCCAGCTGTCAGGAACAGAGTCCGAATCATAGAAAGCGGACTGCAGGCATTCCGGTATGTAACGCACGGTTACAGGTTCGTGCGTTCTTTTAAAAATACATATTCCGTATCGGAAGATAATTCTTTATGATACAGGTAGTTTAAATGATGGAAATTCTGCAGTTCCCGTACATCTTCCACCTGGTTTTCTGCCATCCAGCGCACCATCTCTCCACGGGTCATTTTTGCAAGAGTCCCTTTTACTTTCACGTTTCCGTCAGTCATTTCTCCGAAAACGCAGGTGATCCGGGCGGACGGAGGCGTGAGATAAGGAAGGACAACCTTGCTGTATTCTGCGGAAGCCAGATTGACGATCTGCAGGGGCGTCCCATCGCCGCAGACTTCCGCGGCCAGATTTTGATAAATGGAATCTTTCCAGTATTCATAGAGGGAAGCGGCACAGCCGAAGGCATGGCTTACAGGAGCGAGCTTGGACTGCATTTCCAGGCGGTAGGGGATGACGCCGTCTGTTGGACGCAGAATCCCGTAAAAACCGGACAGGATCCGCAGATGCTTTTCGGCATATTCCCACTGCGGGCCGGAGAAAATGTGAGGAGCCATATACTGATATTGGATGCCTTCATAGGCTAAAAGCGCCGGAGTGAGGTGCTTGTCAGGCTCAAGGGTATGAAGCTGTCCATAGTTCTGGAGGGCCAGCTTTTCACTGCAGTTCCAGAGCTTTTTTAATTCCGCAAAGGAAAGGCCGAGCAAGGCGGCACGGAGCTGCCGGGCACGTTCCAGGAAAACTGGGAAGGTAAGCCGGCAGGGATATTCGTCCGTGATATTCATTTTTTTCGCCGGGGAAATGATGATTTTCAGCATGGGGGAGTCTCCATTTTCAAGTGTGGTTTTCAAACGGTCATTGTTCTATCAAAATCATATAGAGGACCGTGCGAAAAGTCAATAAAAATATATTTGCGTGATTCGGAAAAATGTATAAAATGGAAGGAAGGGCAAAAAATGAACGAAGCAGGACATCATTCAAAGAAAGCTCGTATGGAGCTGATCTGTTCCATGACCGTATTCGGCACGATCGGAATCTTTGTGCGGGGGATCCCGCTGCCGTCCGGGGAGCTGGCGCTGTATCGGGCCGTCCTGGCGGCTCTTCTGATCCTGGGATATTTTTTGGTCAGCAGGACCAGGATCGACATTTCCTCTCTGAAACGGGAGCTCATCATCCTACTGGCCTCAGGCGCGGCAATGGGGATCAACTGGATCCTGCTGTTTGAGGCCTACCGATACACCACCGTCTCCGCCGCGACTTTGAGCTATTATTTTGCCCCGGTCATCGTCACCGTGCTCTGTCCGGTGCTATTTCATGAAAAGCTGACCAAAAAACAGGCGCTCTGTTTCGTGATGTCCACGGCAGGGGTGGTGCTGATCATTGGGATCCATAACCTGGGCGGCGGGGGAAGGGATCTGATCGGGATCCTGTTTGGATTGGGGGCTGCGGTATTTTACGCATCCGTTATCTTGCTAAATAAACTGATCAAGGGCGTTTCCGGGATCCAGCGTACATTTTTACAGTTTCTGGCGGCCATCGCCGTGCTGATCCCCTATGTGGCGTGTACCGGGGGATTCCACCTGACGGGGCTTTCAGGAGCGGGGTGGGGGAATCTTCTGATCGTGGGTCTGTTCCACACCGGGATCACCTATTGTATGTATTTCTCCTCACTGAAAGAGCTGCGGGGGCAGGAAGCCGCGATTTTAAGCTATATCGACCCCATGGTTGCGGTTTTAATTTCTGTTCTGATACTGGGGGAGAGTATCACGGGATTTCAGATTATTGGAGGAATGCTGATCATTGGATTTGCGGTCTGGAATGAAATATAAGGAGATGTATATAAAAGAATAAAAAGGGAACGAAATCGTTCCCTTTACCAACAATATCTTCAGCTTTTTTTAGACAGGTGCATCTGACGAACCCCTCACAATTTCTTCAGTTTTTTATTCCCGCAAACCGATGAGTCAAGTGAACATGCGTGCATGCGTATATGACACTCGCTGCGGAAGTCAATTCTTCCACGGCTTACTGCTGTGTGTTGACTTAGCCAGGCACTTCTGACAAACGCCTCGATAGAAGCAATTGCTTCTATAACTATATTATATGCTGACAGCTATAAAGTCAACAAAAACTTTTCCGCATTTCAATACATTTCAATGACAGTTCACACCAAATCTATTGAAAGATGCGGCAGGAAGCGCTAAGCTGTTTCTATACCCGATAGGCATTCCCTGTCGGAGAAATGGAGGAGGACAGATATGACGATTTCAGGAATCGGTTCGGCCGGCGGTATTCAGAATCAGGCTCCTTCTGTGGATACGCAGTCGATTGAGCAGAAGATCCAGAAGCTGCAGGAGCAGCTGAAAAAGGTGAAGGAGGATGAGAGCCTGCCTCCCGAAGAGAAGCAGAAAAAGATTCAGAAATTAGAGGAACAGATCCGGCGTCTGGAGGAGCAGAAACGGAAAGCTGAGCAAAAGGAACAGCAGAAGGAAGGAACACCCGGAAAGGAAGCGGAAAAAAAGTCTTCCGGGATGTCTCTTGACGATGCAGTGGGAAATTATGTGGATGAATGGGGATGATATGGAAAACCTCCGGCCTGTGCGTATGGGCCGGAGGTTTTTCTTAATACCATCGTATGCAGAAAGGCTGCCAGTGGCAGGCTGTCTGTATCTTGACCTGCCTGTTTCTCCGGCCGCACGGATTAAAAAGTATAATCTTGTGAAAAACGGCGGCATTACTTATAGTTTTTCGCCGTCACGTACAGCGGCACGAACAGCCCGGCCAGATATGCGATTAGGAGCAGTATGCTGACCAGGAGCAGCATACCGGCAAAGAAAGAAGAATTCCCCCTGGGATTCCCCAAAAGCTGCAGCAGAAACGCGCAGGGCAGAGGGGCGATCAGCATGGAAGCGACCGACCAGGACCGCAGACATTTTACAACATGGGGCCAGTTGCGGTTGTTGAAGCGGATGCCGGGAAGGGACAGCTGGAATATCCCGTCATTGTATCCGCGGACATCGTATTCATCGTAGTATGCAGGCAGCTTTTCTTTGATAAAAAACCATGCGTAAATTCCGAAGATCAGACTGAGAAGTTCAAATACCCCAAGAAGGTTCACTGCGAGGCCGATATTCCAACGGTTCCATGGCAGGAAGCAAAAAATCAGCAGCAATTCCAGTGCGGTAGCGGCCGTACTGCCTCCGAAAAGAAGGACATGCTTTTTCCGGTCTGTTTTTGACGCCGGGGTGTCCTCCGAAAATGACAGAGCTTTTTTGACCAATAATTCGACATGGTCGGCATCCATTTCGGAAGTGCGGTCCAGCTTCCTGCCTTCCAGCAGCTCCGTGACGGAGACTTCCAGGATTTCCGACAAGGGGATGAGCAGGGAAATATCGGGCATGCTTAAGCCCCGTTCCCATTTGCTGACCGCTTTGTCCGATACATAGAGCTTTTCTGCCAGCATTTTTTGTGTATATCCTTTTGCCTTCCGCTGCTTTGCAAGGAACTTTCCGAAGGCTGCCTTATCCATTTCAAACATATTTCCACCTGCTTCCCGTAAGATTCAAAAGCTGCTATGAAGTTGCATGCTATACCTGATCCAGATATGTCATGCAGTGCTATGGCAACAGTTTAATCCTTTCCGGCCGAAAGAGCAACCGACCAGCAGTAGAATAGGCCGGAGATCCGCAGAAACAGGTGTATACTCTTGGTTTATTTAACCGATGAGAACTTTTTTCCCTTGAAACGCAAACCCATAATGGCGGATTCTCTGTTTGGGAATCCCGCGTGCAATCAATGCGGCATCATAATTTTTTCTCTGGATCTGCGTGTGCGCGGCCTTTAAGGTATCCTCCAATGTTTTCTCCCTTCCGGGGGTAAAAACTTTGAATTCAAATACATAGGCATTCTCATTTTTATCTACAGGTTCCATGACTACATCATATCGTCCCAGGCCGCTTTCACGATTGGAAGTAACGAGATAGTGTATCCCGGAATCTACGATTAAACCCAACACAAATCCGTGATAAAATCTTTCGGGTTCTGTCTTATCTGACGGATGGTTTCCTGTGTCAAAGGAGCTGAATACAGTTTCTGTGATCTGATTCATATACTGGTTCATATAATCAATGTCATCTGCAATCAATGCTTTTATAAAATCATTGTATCGGACAGACGGTTTTTTAAACCATCTGCGGATCATTTTGCGAAACTCCTTTTTTACCTCCAGATTTGTAAGCGACAGATGATATAAAGGTTCTTCTTCCTCGTTTGAAATATGATCTGCCCGCAGATATCCTGATGCCAGGAGAAGGCTCCAGATTGCTTCACTGCTTTCATCAAGCTGACTGAATATGATCTCCTCATCCAGTGTCGTTACAAGCGGTTTGTCATTCAGCAGATCCTCCACTGCAATCTTTACATCGGGAGTGCCCTGCATGATTAAAGTCCCGACCAGGCTGTTGGAACTGGTATTTGCCCAATAAGCGGCAAATTTCCGGTTGTCGAGATATTTGGTGATGGACCAGGGGTTATAAATATCTCTTTGGCTTCCAAACCGAAAACCATCGTACCAGAACTGCACTTTTTCCAGATTTGCGGATAATTCAAAGGTATCCAATGCTGCGGAGACTTCTTCCTGCGTAAAACCAAATGCCGCGGCATACTTTTCAGAAGTTGTCGTCACCACTTCCAGATTGTTGATATCCGAGAAGATTGATTCTTTTCCGACCCGGGTAATGCCTGTCAGAAGCGCCCGTTCCAGAGAATCATTTGTCTTGAACGTGGCGTTAAAAAGACTGCGGATAAATGCGGATAGTTCGTTCCAGTAGCCATGGATATAGGCCTCCTGCAGCGGGGTATCATATTCGTCTAAAAAGATCAGTACCTTTTTTCCAAAATATCGATTTAAATAGTCGGACAGATAATTGACTGTGATCGCTGCTACATCGTCGGTCATATCGGTTTTGACAGTTTTTATATATTCCCAGTCTTCCACCCTTAAAATAGCATCTGATTTTATATAGGAATGGATGCTGTACAGCTTGACTAATTTCTGGATGATGCTGCTTCTGGCAACTTCAAATGTGGTTCCCTTTATATCTGCAAAGCTGAGGAAGATGACCGGATAGCTCCCCTGCAGGCTGTGATATGCGGGATCCCTCCAGATGGAAAGGCCTTCAAATAGATCCGTTCGTCCCTCATACTGATTGGAAAAGAAGTATTTCAACATGCTGATATTCAGTGTTTTGCCAAAACGCCGCGGACGTGTGATCAGTGTGACATCATCACGGTTCTCCCACCATTCTTTTATAAAATCAGATTTGTCCACATAGAATGCATTGTTTTTCCGTACTTTTTTAAAATCCTGTGTTCCGATGGAAATAACTGGCTTCATGTACTGCACGCTCCTTAAACAGATACCAAAAGGTATTTGATCATGATGCTTTTACTGTACCATGCTTTTGGAGAAAAGTCCAATCGGTTTTCACAATCTTTTCCGGTCAAAACAGATGACTGCCAGAAGCACGCAGACCGCTGCCATCCCGCAGGCAATCCCCGCACTTGCAGCATAATCCGCAGGCTCCGCGTTGCCGTACAGCAGGTTCATCCCGTCCATCAGCTTCACCGGGAGAAACTTCCCTGTCTCCGGAAACAGCCCCAGCACATACGCGGCAAGCACTGCCCCGCCGGTTCCGAACAGCACCTGCGTACTGCTGTCCGCGATGGCGGAAAAGAGCAGGAGCCATGCGAGCACCCACACCCCGAACAGCCACCAGCACAGGGCGCCGGGCAGAAGAGATTTTGCGATGCTGTTATCCCAGAAATAAGCGTTATACCCGTAAGTGATCCCATAGCACAGGAAATACAGAGCCGTCCAGGTTCCCAGCAGCAGGCTTGCCTTGGCGGACAGGATCCTGCGGCGGGACAGTCCCTTGGTCACCACCGGGATCAGCGTCCCCTTCTGGTATTCCGCCGTAAAGCTTCCGCTGCCCAGCAGTACAAATACGATCAAGGCGATGGGCATATTTTTGTAGAACTGGGTCCAGGAGGTCATGGCGTCCACCGTCACCGCGGTCACGGCAAGGCCGGATCCGGCCATCTGTTCCGCCATGATCTCCATCATCCAGGGGGTCAGCTTGGCAACTGCCGGATTCAGGATCCCAAATAAAATAAATAAGAGCAGCAGGAACCAAAGCCGTCCGGTGCGGACCAGTTCCATCCATTCTTTTTTCAGAAATGCCGTCATTTCCTGATCACCTCCATAAATAAATCTTCCAGAGTAGGCTCCATCCGTTCCACCCGGCGGATGGAGAGCCTTTTTTCCGCGATCCGGCCAAGAATCTCCGGAAGTGCTTTTCCCTCTTCTAAGAGAAGGAGATTTCGGCCCTGCCTTTTGAGAAATGGAAAGTCCGACAGCAGCAGTTCCGTATCATGGTCGTATTCCATTTCCAGTTCCATATCGGCGGCTCTTCGGAGCCTTCGTACCTCTTCCAAAGTTCCATGGAGCGCGATCCGACCTCCGTGGAGAAATGCCAGTTCATCGCAGATATGCTCCACATCGGAAAGGATGTGGGTGGAAAAGAGTACTGTGGTCTGCTTCTTTGCCGCTGTCAGGATATCCAGAAGCTCCTTCCGTCCGGCAGGATCCAGGGCGGAAGTGGGCTCGTCGCAGATCAGGAGCTTCGGCCGGTTCAATAAAGCCTGTGCCACGCCGAGGCGCTGCTTCATCCCCCGGGAAAAGCCCCTGATCCGATGGGTTTCGTTTTCCAGGCCCACCAGGGCAAGCAGCTCCCGGCTCCGCTTTCGGATCTTTTGTTTCGGCATTCCCGTGATCTCCCCGCAGAAGGCCAGGTATTCCGCCGGCGTCATATAGGAATAAAATTCCGGGACGTCCGGCAGGTATCCGATAAAACGGTTGGTGGCTGTATTGCCGTAGGAGACAGGCAATCCGTTGACCGTGATCCGGCCGCCGTCACAGGGGAGAAGCCCCAGGATCAGCTTCATGGCCGTCGTCTTTCCGGCGCCGTTTTGTCCTACAAAGCCGAACACCGTATGCTCCGGAACACAAAAGCTGATATCCCGGAGGACCTCCTTTTCTCCGAAATGCTTTTCCACATGGGACAGGGTCAGCATTTCCATATCAGGCGTCCTCCTTTCCCAGGAGAAAATACAGGACCGGCCCGATGAACTGCATCCCGATCAGCGCCACCGCCAGCCACAGGCCGCGGCTGCCCCGTTTGTAAGCCGTGTGGGTCAGGATGTGGTAAATGGTATAGGCCAGCAGAGCAAATTCCGCAATGGCTAAAGGAATGATAAACGGTAACATTTCGTGAATATCAGGCATGATGACTGCCTCCTTTCAAAAATATGTGTTCTGTAACAATTACTCTCTGGACAGCCGTTTATAAATGTCCCGGAATCCTTCCGTTTCTTTTAAGGATGAAAAAGCAGGGTGCTTCAATGCGTCCAATGCGTTTTGTCTGGCAAAGGCTTTATCACGGGGGGCCATATCCCCCAGGGGGAGCCGGTCGATCCAGACATCCAGCCGGTCAAAATAGGAATCCCCGTGCAGAGTGATGCGCTCCTGGCTCAAAAGGCTGCTGACACACCGTTCGAAGCCGCGGAGCATATGCAGGGCATTTTCAGCGTCCAGATTGCTAACGTCTCGTTTTTGGGCGTCCAGATTGCTCATGTGTCGTTTTTCAGCATCCTGATTGCCGGAATCCTGCTTGGCAGCGTTTTGATTGCCTGCGCCCAGATTTCCGGCATAAATGAGCGCGGCCTGGAAGTAATACTGGGCGGCCAGATTCGGGTGCAGCTGCTCCAGGTGATAGAGCTCCATGATGCCTGCGGCGCGGCGCATGATTTCTCCGCAGCGTTTGGGATCCTGCGCGTATATGGGCAGAAGCTGGATCATATCGCCCATCAGATTCAGCAGGTCGGTGTATTGTCGGACCTGGGCGTAATCTTTCGCCTTTTCCTGCTGGCCGGACATCAGGTAGGCCTGGACCAGCACCGCTCCCATACTGCCCTGCAGTGAGAGGTGGTTCAGGTCCGCCGCAGGCTCCAGGATCTCCGCCGCTTCCGCCGCCGCCCCGAGCTGCAGATAGAGCATGGCCTTCAAGGCAGAGGCATCGGCACAGATCCCCACATCCCGGCAGCCTTCCAGGATCCGGCCGCAGAGCTGCAGAGCATCATGCAGCATCTGACGGCTCTCCTCCGCTGTCTGCGCCAGCATAAAATGGTTTAGGTACAGGGTGCAGAGCTGCAGCAGGAGCGGATAGCAGGAGTAGTAACGGTGGGCCAGGGAACGTATTTTTTCATAAGCCTCCTGAAACGGAAGGTTCACAAAATCCTGGCAGAGTTCCAGGTAGCACCTCCGGATCTGCTCGCCGGAGAGCTGCGCCTCATATCCCAGCAGCTGGTCGATGGTGATATCGAAAAAGCAGGCCAACTGGGGGAGCAGCAGGATATCCGGCGAGGTCTGTCCGTTTTCCCATTTGGAGACCGCCGCCTTGGTGACGCCGAGAAAATCCGCAAGCTCCTCCTGGGTGATTTTACGTTCCCGCCGCAGGCGGGTGATATTTTCGGATAAATGTAATTGGTTCATGGCTGTATAACCTCCTTGGGAACTGTATTGTGCCTGTCTGCAGCAGCGTGCGTGTGATCCAGTCCGGCGCAGTCCGGCAAAAAACGATGGCTTCGAAGCGTTTTGATACGGAGTGGCAGTTCCTGAGTATATTGTACCAAAGGCAGGGGCGGATATACAAGAGAGCGGAAGTTGACTTTGGGATACAAAGTAAACCAACAGGAAACTAAAAAAGGCTGCCAGATGGCAACCCCATTCTATAAGAGAGCACTCCCGGAAACTCCTTTGCACACATCTTTGCGGCTGATTTTCCGAGAATGCTCTATGAGCTTGTGCTTGCTCCGCCTTTATGCGGATCTATTCGATTCAGGAATCACGACCAATCCACCCGGCGCACAGTATGCTCCTCCAGCTTCCAGATCTGCCGGTCCCGCTGGAAATACAGGCACACCCCGATCCCCGCAAAGGCAAGGATCAAAAACAGAAACGCCGCCCCGGAGCCTTTCCCGCTGCCGAAGAGCTTTACCAGAAGGCTTCCTCTGCTCTGCGCGGCCATGACCGGCTCAAACACCTGATCCACCAGGAACCCGCCCAGGAAATACCCGATGGGGATGGTGAAAAACTGCAGGGAATTACGGACGGAATATACCCGCCCCTGCATTTCCAAGGGCACATGCAGACGCAGGATCGCGTCCAGATTCGTGCTCATCAGAGGAATGAAGATCCAGCCCAGGAATCCACCCAGGCACCAGACAAGCGGTGTCCGGCCGAATGCCAGCAGGAAATTCTCCGTGCTCATGGAAAACAGCAGGCAGCCACAGATCACCCGCACCCGGCTTTTCGGCGCTTTCAGGAAGGCTGCCAGGAGACTGCCGGAAAATGTGGTGACGCCGATCACCGTATTGACCAGTCCCAGCACTTTTTCGCTGCCGCCGTTTCTGGAAAGCATCATGGCGGGAAATGCCGCGTCATAGATGGAGGCAACCAGATTGATGGAAGCCAGAAACAGGATCAGATGAAAGATCCCCTGCTCCTTTTTCAGATAAGCGAGTCCCTTTTTTGCGGAAACCAGAAGCTTTTCCTGCGCTTTGTCCTCTCCCGTGTGCTCCGGGATCCGGATCCCGAATGCCAGTACCAGAAATGCGGTAAAAAAGGTAAACAGGTCGAAGGCAACCACCGCCCCCATGCCTGCCATTCCCATGACAGCCGTGGCAATGATGGGCGTCATGACAGAATTGAGAGAACTGGAAAAATACTTCAATCCTCCCACCCGCTGATAGTATTTCTCAGGCAGCAGCCTTGTGGTCGCCACCTCTGAGGCCGGCTGCTGGACCGTGTTCATCAGTCCGTTGATCCCGTTGATCACATAGAGATGCCAGATCTGCAGCGCGTCATTTCTCAATAAGAGCAGCATGACAACGGTGGTCAGCGCGGCTATGGAATCGCATACCAGCATGGTTCGTTTTTTGTTCCAACGATCACTGAGCGCCCCGGCAAAAATACTGAGCAGCACATAGGGCGCGTATGAGCTGACCATCAAAAGCGCGGTCATCAGGGCCGAGCCCTTCTGCGAATAAGACCAGATCACCAGCGCGTAGCTTGTCATGGCGCTGCCAAGGCCGGAAAAGGACTGGGTAGACCAGAGCAGCAAAAAGGTTTTCATTTCCTGTATTGTATGTATCAGATTTTTCATAGACTTTGCTCCTTATCATATTTTTGATACTGCTTCATTGATAAATGCAAAGTCTTAGGGACTGTGCATAAATAACTTGTGCAGATGACGCAGAATCAATATTCATCTGCAAAGAGGAAAATCGCAGGCGCAGCGGGCTGCGTCAAGATTTTCCGATGTAGCAGATGGATGTTGAGACAAGTCAGATGTATAAGTTATTTGTGCACAGTTCCTTAGAGCAGGTTTACCGCTCCATGCTGTCCTGCCCTAAAAGACTTTGCATGGAGCTGCAGCAACGCAGAGAACCAACGGCATGAAGACCCACCTCCCTTTTGGAAAGAGCACTTTTGGAAAATCAGGATCCGTCCGCCGGAAGAAAAGTCGGGTGATACTAAAATATCCCGGCGGACAAAACATGAATTTAGTATACTTTAAAAGGAAGGAAAGAGCAAATACTTTTTTGGATGAGGAAAAAAATATGGAAAACATGTGGATGGAAAATAAAACGCAGTAGTGCAGGTTGTAATTCGGGAAAAACGATGATAAGATGATTCAAACGGAGATATATAGAACGGCGGACAAAAGAGGTTCCTATCCGATCTTTAGAAAGAGCAGAGGATCCGGAACAGACGGAGGAGTAAAAATGATCGTATTAATCACAGGGGCGTCCCACACAGGAAAAACAGTGCTTGCACAGAAGCTGCTGGAGCAATATCATTTTCCATATCTGTCCATCGACCATTTAAAGATGGGGCTGATCCGCAGCGGCCATACAACGCTGACGCCTGAGAGTACGGATGATGTCCTGACAGACTATCTGTGGCCGATCGTCCGGGAGATGATCAAAACAGCGGTGGAGAACCGGCAGAACCTGATCGTGGAAGGATGCTATATCCCTTTCGGCTGGCAAAAGGACTTTGCGCCGGAATATCGGGAGCAGATCAGGTTTTACTGCCTGGTCATGAGCCGCGGCTACATAGAAAAGCATTTCCGGGAGATCAGGAAATATGCGGATGCGGTGGAAAAGCGGCTGGACGATGGGAGCTGTACGATAGAAAGCGTCTGCAGGGACAATGCCAGATTCCTGGAGCTATGCCAGGCTTATCATGTCGATCCCATTCTCATAAATGAGGAGTATCAGATCAATATTATACTGAGCGCCAGATAAATCTGCCGTATAGTATAATTTGATGCACACAGCCGCATGAGGAATTATGACGCTTTGCGCGGCTGCGGCTGGCGTGATATTCACGGCTGATTTCATCGGCCGTGGATATATTAATAAGGTAACGATCCAAAAACAGCAGAAAGGATTTTGAACATGAAATATAAAATAACGCGTTTGGCCGACCGGCCGGAAATGAAAGAGCAGGCCGCGCAGTGGTTTCATGAAAAATGGGGAGTCCCTCTGGAAGCATATCTCGAAAGCATGGAAGAATGTCTTGAAAAACGAAATGCAATTCCTCAATGGTATTGCGTGATGGATGATGAGAAGATCATAGCCGGGCTTGGAGTCATAGAAAATGATTTTCATGACCGGAAGGATCTGAAACCCAATGTCTGCGCCGTATATGTGGAGAAAAATTACCGTTGCCGGGGAATTGCCGGTGACATGCTGAATTTTGTCTGTGAAGATATGGAGAAAAAGGGAATCGGTACGCTTTATCTCGTCACAGACCACACGTCTTTTTATGAGCGTTACGGCTGGAGCTTTTTGTGTATGGTTCAGGGGGACGGTGAGCCGGAGCTGTCGAGGATGTATATCCGAAGGACGGTTTCATAAGGCAGATATTAAAGAAGTGCCATAAGGATGAATTTAACACTTGACAAACCCCCCAATCCACGATATGATTTTTGAGAAAAGAAGAACAGAGCGTACTCTGTTATTTGGGAGGAAAGATAAGATGAGAAATTGGAAGAAATTTTTGTCAGCCGCAATGGTCACGGCCATGACGGTTGGAATGCTTGCCGGATGCGGCAGCGGGAACAGCGGCAGTGACAGCAACAGCAGCGGAAGCAATAGCGGCAGCGAGAGCAGCAGTGATGCCGGAAGCACTAGCGATGCCGGAAGCGGCGACGCGGTATTGAAGATCGGCGGGATCGGGCCTACCACAGGCGGGGCAGCGATTTACGGCGAGGCTGTAAAGAACGGCGCGGAGCTGGCAGTCAAGGAGATCAATGCGGACGGCGGTATCAACGGCATCCAGATCGAATTTAACTTCCAGGATGATGAGAATGACGCAGAGAAGGCAGTCAATGCTTACAATACCCTGAAGGACTGGGGCATGCAGGCACTGCTGGGAACCGTGACCTCCGCTCCCTGTGTGGCAGTGGGCGATGTGGCTCAGGGGGACAACATGTTCCTTCTCACACCTTCAGGAACCGCGGTAGAGTGTGTACAGTATGATAATGCATTCCGTGTATGCTTCTCCGACCCGATGCAGGGACTGGAATCCGCAAAATACATTGGAGAGAATAAGCTGGCGACCAAGGTTGCGGTCATCTATGACAGCTCGGATGTATACTCCACAGGGATTTATCAGGCATTTGCGGCAGAGGCAAAGAACCAGGGGCTGGAACTGGTAGCGACTGAGGCATTTACGGCAGAGAGCAAGACCGACTTCTCCGTACAGCTCCAGAAGGCAAAGGATGCAGGCGCAGAGCTGGTATTCCTGCCGTTCTATTATTCTGAGGCTGCCCTTGTACTGCAGCAGGCAGCAGGCATCAACTACGAGCCGATCTTCTTCGGATGTGACGGTATGGATGGTATCCTGGGCGTGGATGGATTCGATGCGGCTATGGCACAGGATCTGATGTTCCTGAGTCCGTTTACACCGACTTCTGAGGAGGAAGCGATCAAGACCTTTGTAACAGATTTCGAAGAAGCTTACGGCGGAACACCGAACCAGTTTGCGGCAGACGCATACGACGGAATCTATGCCATCAAGGCAGCCATGGAAAAAGCAGGCGTGACCGCGGACATGAGCGCGTCTGATATCTGCGACGCCATGAAGACCGCCATGACAGAGATCACCATCGATGGTGTGACTGCAAAGGCACTGACCTGGGAAGCAAGCGGTGAGCCGAGCAAAGAGCCCATGGTCGTGAAGATCGCAGACGGAGATTATGCGGTAGTTGAGTAAGGGACTGCATGGAAATAACCTGAAAGATTATTTTCCAGCAGTGTCTAAGCAATGATGATCTGACGATCGGTATAAAAAGAGGTCTGTAAAAGACCATGGAAACGCATGTAAGACCAGATAGAGGGTTATCTTTCGGGATAGCCTTCTATTTGTATCATTTCTGCTCGGTCCACAGTGATGTAAGGAACTGTCTCAAAATAATATGTATATCTTGCTTGTCTAAATTTGTATAGGCGTCGTTGTCATCAGTCGCCGTAGCCCACTACGGCTTCTTCTTCCGCCTAGACTATGCAAATTTATCCTGCGCAATCTATACATATTATTTCGCGACAGTTCCTAAGAATGAGCAGACTGGCATCAATCGGTGGCGAGGCCGTATGCTTATTCTTATGTGACTGTGGATCGTGACCAATATGTTTCATTCAGGATTCTGCAGATCAGCATATGAATCTGTAAAGGTACTGAACAGATACAGATAAAAAAATGAGAGACAGGTGGACGGGTATATGAGTTTTATATCGTATTTGATTAATGGTATCAGCCTGGGAAGCGTATATGCGATCATTGCGCTGGGCTATACGATGGTATATGGTATCGCGAAGATGCTGAATTTTGCGCACGGCGATGTCATCATGATCGGTGCTTATGTCGTATTGACTGCCATGACTGGCGCAGGGCTTCCTCCCGCCGCGGCGGTGCTGGCAGCGGTGATCTTCTGCACCGTGCTGGGAATGCTGATCGAGCGGGTGGCCTATAAGCCTCTTCGAAACGCGGCATCCCCTCTGGCAGTTCTGATCACCGCGATCGGTGTCAGCTATCTGCTGCAGAACGTGGCGCTTCTGATCTTCGGCGCTAACACAAAATCCTTTACCTCCGTGGTTCCGATTCCTCCGGTAGTGCTTGCGGGAGGCAATCTGACCATTTCCGGGGAGACCATCATGACCATCGGGGCATGTATCGTGATCATGGTGGGCCTGACCTTATTCATCAACCGGTCCAAGGCAGGACAGGCCATGCGGGCAGTGTCCGAGGATAAGGGCGCGGCCCAGCTCATGGGGATCAATGTCAACGGGACCATTGCGCTGACCTTTGCCATCGGCTCCGCCCTTGCGGCCATTGCAGGCGTGCTGCTCTGTTCAGCTTATCCGACTCTGACTCCGTATACAGGCGCCATGCCCGGCATCAAGGCATTTGTGGCGGCGGTATTCGGCGGGATCGGCTCCATTCCGGGAGCCATGATCGGCGGCATCCTGCTGGGCATCATTGAGATCTTCGGAAAGGCATACATTTCCTCCCAGATGGCGGACGCCATCGTATTCGGCGTGCTGATCGTGGTACTCCTTGTGAAGCCTGCCGGAATCCTCGGCAAGAATATTCAGGAGAAAGTGTAGGTGAACGGGATGAAAAAGATGAATAAAATTACAAGAAATAATCTGATCACCTATGTGATGGTGGTCATCCTTTACATCATTGTACAGGCACTGATCATGTCAGGCAGCCTTTCCAGTCTGATGCAGGGACTTTTGGTGCCCTTATGTGCCTATGTGATCCTGGCGGTTTCCCTGAACCTGACCGTAGGGATTTTGGGAGAGCTGAGTCTGGGCCACGCCGGATTCATGTGCGTGGGAGCCTTTTTCAGCGCCTTTTTCTCAAAATGTACGGCGGAGGCGATCCCGGCCGCGGGCCTGCGGTATTTTATCGCCCTGCTGATCGGGGCGGCAGCGGCAGGAATCTGCGGCATCGTGATCGGAATCCCGGTACTGCGCCTGAAAGGGGATTACCTGGCCATCGTGACCCTGGCCTTCGGCGAGATCATCAAAAATATCATGAACATCCTGTTTATCGGAAAAGACGCCAACGGATTTCATTTTTCCACGAAGGACGTATTGGCGCTGAATATGGAGCCGGACGGGGTGGTCATCATCAACGGCCCCCAGGGGATCACGGGAACACCTAAGGATTCCACCTTTACGGTGGGCGTGCTTCTGATCCTGCTGACCTTGTTTATCGTACTGAACCTGATCCATTCCCGGAGCGGCCGCGCCATCATGGCAATCCGTGAC
>CAYQBE010000018.1:0-5757 GCA_964415625.1 uncultured Clostridium sp. | reverse complement strand
ATCGGGATCAATGTGACCAAATACAAGCTGATGGCATTTTCTATTTCCGCGGCGCTGGCGGGCGTAGCGGGCGTGATCTATGCCCACAACCTGGCGACCCTGACGGCTCAGCCGAAGAACTTCGGATACAACATGTCCATCATGATCTTGGTATTCGTTGTACTGGGCGGCATCGGAAATATCCGGGGATCCATTATCGCGGCCATCGTGCTGACGCTGCTTCCGGAACTGCTGCGGAGCTTAAGCGATTACCGGATGCTGATCTACGCGGTGGTGCTGATCGCGATGATGCTCTTCAACTGGAGCCCCAGGGCGATCGAGTGGAGAGAGAAGTATGCGGAGAAGTTCCGTAAGAAAAAAGCAAAGGCAGAGGAGGTTTGAGAATCATGGCATTACTGGAAGTGAAAAATCTGGGAATCTCCTTTGGCGGACTGCGCGCGGTGAATGAGTTTCACCTGCAGATCGAGAAGGGCTGCCTGTACGGCCTGATCGGTCCCAACGGCGCGGGCAAGACCACGGTCTTCAACCTGCTGACCGGGGTATACCGGCCGAATGAAGGGATCATTACGCTGGACGGGGAAAACATCGTCGGAAAGAAAACCATTGAGATCAACAAGGCCGGCATTGCCAGGACCTTTCAGAATATCCGCCTGTTTAAGGATCTGATAGTATTGGACAATGTGAAGGCGGGCCTGCACAATCACCATAAATATTCTACCGTTGAGGGCATCCTGCGCCTTCCCAGATACTATAAGGTGGAGAAGGAAATGGACGAAAAGGCCATGGAGCTTCTAAAGGTCTTTGACCTGGACGGGGAGTCCCAGACACTGGCCTCCAACCTTCCGTATGGAAAGCAGAGGAAGCTGGAGATCACCCGGGCGCTGGCGACGGAGCCCAAGCTTCTGCTCCTGGATGAGCCTGCGGCGGGCATGAACCCCAATGAGACAAAGGAACTGATGGAGACGATCCGTTTCGTGCGGGATACCTTTGACATGACAGTGCTTTTGATCGAGCACGATATGAAGCTGGTGTCCGGGATCTGCGAGGAGCTGACCGTACTGAACTTCGGACAGGTGCTGGCAGAGGGCAAGACAAGCGACGTGCTGAACAATCCGGAAGTCATCAAGGCATATCTGGGAGAATAGGGGGTGAGATCATGGCAATGCTTGAAATCAAAGATATCGAAGTATTTTACGGCGTGATCCAGGCCATCAAGGGCATTTCCTTTGAGGTCAACGAAGGGGAGGTCATCGCTCTGATCGGCGCCAACGGCGCGGGAAAGACGACGATCCTGCACACCATCACAGGCCTGCTGTCCCCGAAAAAAGGCTCCGTGATCTTCGAGGGAAAGGACATCACGAAGGTTCCGGCCCACAAGATCGTATCCCTGGGGATGGCTCATGTACCGGAGGGGCGGCGTGTATTTGCGGAGCTGTCGGTCTATCAGAATCTGAAAATGGGTGCCTATACGAGAAAGGACAAGGCGGAGATCGCCCAGACTCTGGAAATGGTCTACAAGCGTTTCCCACGTCTGGAGGAGCGGAAGAACCAGCTGGCCGGGACCTTAAGCGGCGGGGAGCAGCAGATGCTGGCCATGGGCCGGGCGCTGATGTCCCATCCGAAGATCATTGTGATGGACGAGCCTTCCATGGGTCTGTCCCCCATCCTGGTCAATGAGATCTTTGATATCATCCAGGAGGTCAGCGCAGGCGGGACCACCGTACTGCTGGTGGAGCAGAACGCGAAAAAGGCGCTGTCCATTGCGGACCGGGCGTATGTGCTGGAGACCGGGAAGATCGTGCTGGACGGGGACGCGAAGGAACTGATGAACGATGACTCCATTAAGAAGGCGTATCTGGGAGAATAAAACGGCGAAAGGAAATTGAAAGAATGACAGAAACGCTGTCTGCAGCTGGAAATCGTCCGTGACAGGACTTCTGTGCATGGCAGCGTTTTTTTCGAATGGATACGTGGGTTGGATGCTCCTTGGAGCATCCAACCGCACAGCTGGATTTTTTTGCAGGAGAGAGGAGGACTGCGGATATGGAAAATATTGTTGTAACGATTGCAAGGCAGTATGGAAGCGGCGGAAAGACCGTGGGAGAGATGTACGCGAAGGAGCTGGGGATTCCCTGCTATGGGATGAACCTTCTGAAAATGGCTTCGGAGGAGAGCGGCATCAACGAGCAGCTTTTCATGCAGTTTGACGAAAAACTGAGGAATAACCTGCTGCTGCGTATGACGACAGATCTCTATGACGGGAAGGTGATCCCGCCGGGGCATAAGGATTTTGTATCTGCGAAAAATCTATTCAACTGGCAGGCGGAGGTCATCAAGCGGCTTGCAAAGAGCGAGACCTGCGTGATCATCGGGCGCGCGGCGGATTTTGTACTCAAGGATTATCCCAACGTGGTCAGCGTATTTGTCCATGCTTCGCCGGAATTCAACCTGGCCCGGGCCATGGAACGCAACAGTATGACCACGGCGGAGATGGAGAAATTCATTGCCTCGACAGACAAGTACCGTTCTGATTTTTATAAGCACTATACTGGCAGGGAGTGGACGGACGCAAGGAACTATGACCTGTGCCTGAACAGCGGGAAGCTGGGATTTGAGAAGTGCGTGGAGGAGATCAAGGCATATATTAAAGTGAGATTTACGTAAGGAGCCATACAGACAATCCCTGCGGTTCGGCATCCCTTCCCGGTGCTGGTGTAATCCGCCACATAGATGCCCTATCGGAAAACCGCATCCAAAAGGCCGATTCGGGATCATTTCCGCCGGGGTGCATGAAGGTTTTGAACAGGAGAGAAAGGAGACGAAACGATGCCGGAAATGAGCAAAGCGGTCATCCCGCCGCACATGGGGGATAAGAGGCCAAGTGAAAAGATCTTGAAGCTGGGGAAGAAGATTACGGACGTGGCAGCGCATAAGCTGAAAGGGGTCACGGTAAACGACCCGGAGTATTGGGGGCTGGCCGAGATCGTGACCGAGGAGATGGCGGATATCGCGCTGAAGATGAAGGTGCGTCATCATTACAAGATCGAAGAACTCTGGAAAATGAACAAGATCGAGGAGCATCAGAAGGCGCATTTCCAGAAGGTGCTGGATGAGATGAGCTACATCGGGCTCCTGGAATATGATTACGGCAACAATTATGACCACAACGGGGCCATACCGGGGCCAACGGACCGCAGGTACTGCCTGCCCATGTTCGTGCCCGGCTCCGCAGAACTTTTTAACATGGAAGAGACGCCGGAGGGGAACAAGCGTCTGAAAGAGCATCCGGCGCTTGCCAGCTTTTTCGAGCGCATGACCTTCATTCCGCTGGACGGCATTACCCATATGGTCCCGCCGGGAGGGGCTGGGATCGGGATGCATGTGATCCCGGTGGAAAAAGCAATCTCCATGGAAAACGGAACCATCGACCTGGAACACATTTCCTACTGGCTGAAAAAGTACGAGGGGCATATCGGCGTGGGCCAGTGCTCCTGCCGTGTCAGCCGGGAGGCGCTGGGGGAAGGCTGCGGGGATGATGAGATGAACTGGTGTATCGGCGTGGGGGATTTTGCGGACTACTGCCGGGAGACGGGAAAGGGCCATGACATCACCTACGAGGAGGCCATGGAGATCTTCCGGAAAGCGGAGGACAACGGATTTGTCCATCAGATCACGAATATCGATGGGGAGAATAAGATCTTCGGAATCTGCAACTGCAATGTCAACGTCTGCAATGCCCTCCGGACGTCTCAGCTTTTTAACACGCCCAACATGAGCCGCAGCGCGTTTACCGCCAGGGTGGAACGGGATAAATGCGTGGCCTGCGGAAAGTGTGTGGAATACTGTCCGGCAGGGGCGGTGAAGCTGGGGCAGAAGCTGTGTACGAAGGACGGACGGGAGGTACAGTATCCGAAGCACGAGCTTCCCGACCGGCTGGTCTGGGGCCGGGATAAATACGATGAGGATTACCGGGACAACAACCGGATCAACTGCTACGAGACCGGCACATCGCCCTGCAAGGCGGCCTGTCCCGCCCACATCGCGGTTCAGGGCTACATCCGCAAGGCGAAGGAAGGAAAGTACCGGGAGGCGCTGGCGCTGATCAAGAAGGACAATCCATTTCCGGCAGTCTGCGGAAGAGTCTGCAACCGGCGCTGCGAGATGGCCTGTACCCGGGGAACGGTAGACCAGGCAGTGGCCATTGACGACATCAAAAAATTTATTGCGGAGCAGGATCTTCACGAGGAGACCCGATACGTTCCGCCGGTGGTCATCGCGTCCAACCGTCTGACCCGGTGGGAGCAGAAGATTGCGGTGATCGGGGCCGGGCCGGCAGGTCTGTCCTGCGCGTACTATCTGGCAGTGAAGGGCTATCGGCCGGTGGTATTTGAGAAAAACGCCCGTCCCGGCGGGATGATGACCTATGGGATCCCGTCCTACAAGCTGGAAAAGGATGTGATCGAGGCGGAGATCCAGGTGCTCCGGGAGCTCGGCGTGGAGATCCGGTGCGGCGTGGAGGTCGGCCGTGACGTGACCATCGGGGAACTCCGGGAGCAGGGTTACCAGGCATTTTATCTTGCCATCGGATGCCAGGGCGGCAAGATCCCGGACATTCCGGGCAATGACGCCAGGGGCATTGACATTGCGGTCCGCTTCCTGCACCATGCATCGGAGAACCACGGGCAGAAGCTGAATGGCCGCGTCGTCGTGGTGGGCGGCGGAAATGTGGCGGTGGACTGCGCAAGGACGGCTTCCCGCCTGGGCGGGAAAAATGTCGCCATGTTCTGCCTGGAATCCAGAGAGACCATGCCCGCTTCAGAGGAAGAGATCCGGGAGACGCTGGAGGAGGAGATTGCGGTTCACAACGGCTGGGGTCCGAAGGAAATCCTCAAGGATGAAAATGGAAAGGCATGGGCTGTTGTATTTCAGAAATGTACGTCCGTATTTGACAAGGACGGAAGGTTCGATCCCCAGTATGCGGAGGATGAGCTGATGACAGTGGAATGCGGGCATGTGATCTTTGCCGTGGGGCAGAGCATTGAATGGGGAAATCTGCTGGAAGGCTCCCGGGTAGAGTTCTGGCACGGCAATTATCCGGTGGCGGACGCCCTGACCTATCAGACGAAGGAGCCGGATATCTTCGTAGGCGGGGATGTTTACAGCGGGCCGAAGTTCGTGATCGATGCCATCGAGGCCGGCAAGAACGCGGCGGAATCCCTGCACCGTTACGTCCATCCGGGGACAAGCCTGACCATCGGCCGCAACCGGAGGGACTTCCGGGAGCTGGATAAGGACAACATCAGGCTGGACGGATATGATACCATCGGCCGCCAGGAGGCAGGCATGGACACCCAGATCGACCACAGGCATTCCTTCCGGGACGCAAGGAAGCTGCTGACAGAGGAGCAGGTGCATCTGGAAGCGGGACGGTGCCTAAGCTGCGGCGCCTCGGTTGTGGATGAGAACAAATGTATCGGCTGCGGGATCTGTACGACCAAGTGTGAGTTCGATGCCATCAAGCTGCACCGGGATCATCCGGAATGCTCCAAAATGTGCAGGTCTGAGGATAAATTTAAGGAGATCGGGGCTTATGCCGCGGGGAAAGCATTTAAGTCTGTGTTTGCGAAGAAGCCTGAGGGAAAAGGAACGGCGGCGAAGGCATCGGCCGGGGCAAAGAAGCCGATCGTGAAAAGGCCATCCGGGATAACGGTGAAAAAAGTGAAGTAAGTTAGTATAACCCACGATAATTATCCACAC
>CAYQBE010000017.1:0-54650 GCA_964415625.1 uncultured Clostridium sp. | reverse complement strand
AATATCTCCCTAATTAATGATTCACATTTTAAGCTGTTAAGCACTTAAATTAAAGGTTCACATTTAAAGTAGTGAAGCACTTAAATTAAAGGGCTGTATTCAAAGCAACAGCGCACTTTAATTGAGCAGCTTATCTGCTCGTTTATATTATATGTACATTTCACAAAAAATGCAAATAATTTTCCGATTTTTTACGAACCAACTCTTCCACTTTGGCTTTCATCTCTATTCCCATTCCCCCATCGTATCTTATGATTTTCTTCCGCCGCCGCGCTGATCACTTTTTTCAATGCCGCGGCATAATTTCCCAGATGCTCTGTCAGAGCATTTTCGTTCCGGATCCGGATCTCTGTCTCCTCTGTCATATCCGTCAGGCAGTCATACAGTGCATCCAGATTTCTGCCGTACCAGTCCGGAAAATCCATCGCCCCGGCCAGCGTGTCGTGAAGCATGTCCTTATCCAAAATCCTCTCCCCGTCTAATATACATATGCGCATATTCATTCCTCTCCATATAAAAGTTCAAAGGATTCATAGTGGTCTTCCGTATAATAAATGAGCCCGTCATTGGAAAATACGATCCGCCTGGCACCGCGTTTTTCAGCCCCCAGTGTATCAATATCACACTCCGTATAAACACGGCCTTCCTTTTCCGGCAGCAGCCCTTCGTAATTGCCAAATCTGCTTCCGCCGATGCACTTCCCCGGCGCGTATGGTTCCAGGGAACCGCCCTCCCACCCCAGAGCCTGAGCCTCTTTTTTCGTAATGAAGTTGGAGGGCAGATGACCGTAAATGGAAATGTAAAGCGCCACTTCATCTTTGGATGTATAGCTACCGTCCTCAGGCAGCTCTGAGTCTTCATCTGACGTACTCCGGGCAGGGGCATCACTAATTTCTTCCGCATCCGAATTACTCTGGACGGGGATATCACCGATTTCTTTTGCAGCAGTGTCCGCTGTCTCACCATCCGATACTTCATCAGAGGCTGCTATTTCATCAACAGCTTTATCAGCAATTGCTGTTCCATTGTCGGCTTTATCCACGCTGCCGCAGCCTGTCAGCATAAATGCCAATAGAAATACGAGGAAATATTGCAGCCATTTTTTCATCCTCATATGTTTCATTAAAACTCTATTCATAAATCTTATTCCTCCATGGTGTTCATAAAACAAAAACTAAAAATCAATAAAAGTATAGCAGCAAAAATCAGGGAAGAACCTTTTTAGCATGTTCTTCCCTGTCTGATTATTCTGTCCTTTTTTCTCTTGGCTTTGGTTTATACTGTTCTTCGCCTGATTCAATATAAAGCACAAAATCATTAATCTCTTTTTCCGACCATCCGGCAGCTCTCAAACCCAAAAGCAATCTTGCAACCTCCGTCATATTCATGCTGTATTCCCTCCTTTTCCAAAACTTTCTATCCAGCTGATTTTTCGCTTATACAATAAATAAGGATGCTCTTTTTCTTATATCATAAGGGAATTGAGCATTAATATCAAGGGAAATTTTTTCCAACCGTACAGGTGAAAATTTCTCAGAACAGACTCAACTGCTCCACCCGATAAGCCTTCTTATACTGACTAATGATATCCTCCATCCGGTACACGATCCCCCGCTTCTCACACTCCCCCGCAAAGTATTCCCACAGCCTTTTCGCCCGCGGGCTGCGGCACTCATAATCATTCCCATACCGTTTCCGATACTTGTCCGAGAGCCCTTCCCCCGGAAATAGTTCCTCCAGCTTATGGAAATACCAGTCCCGCTGATTCCCCCGCAGCGTCATGCCGAAGGCCGGATAAATAAACCTGGCCCCGGCCGCTTCCGCCCGGCGGATGATCTCCCCGATGTTCTCCACGCTGTCCTCCAGGAAGGGCAGCACCGGCATCAGCAGGATTCCCGTATACAGTCCGCTTATGCTTAGTCTGTCAATCATCCGCAGTCTTTCCCCCGGCAGGGAAACATGTGGTTCGATCTTTTTTCCCAGATTGTCATCTGCCGTCGTTACCGTGACTTTCAGCAGAACCGGAGAGTGCTCCGCAATACTTTGCAGGATGTCGATATCCCGCTCCAGCAGCGTGCTTTTTGTCGCGACCGCCGCGCCGAACTCAAACGCGTCGCACAGCTCCAGGGCGTGGCGGGTCAGCTCCAGCTTTTTCTCAAAGGGATTGTAGGGATCGCTCATGGCTCCTGTGCCGACCACACCGCTTTTTGTTTTCCTGCGGAGATCGTCCCGGATGATCTGCAGTGCGTTTTCCTTGGCGCGCACCCGGTCGAACTCCTCAATCTGATAGCAGTCGGATCGGCTGTCACAGTAGATGCAGCCGTGACAGCAGCCTTTGTAAATATTCATATTATAATCAATCCCGAACCACTGGGACGGGGCCTTTGTCTTAGTTACGATCGTTTTGGCAGGAATGTATTCCATTTCTTCCGCTCCTCATACTATGCTTTTGTATCGCTAACGGTGATACATTCTATAATAGCACATCCTTAGCTTTCACGCCGTGATCGCATTCCCCGTATACAGCTGATAATATTTCCCCTGTTCCTCGATCAGCTGGTCGTGGGTTCCCCGTTCGATGATCCGGCCCTGTTCCAGTACCATGATGCAGTCCGAATTGCGTACCGTGGACAGCCGGTGGGCAATCACAAATGTAGTCCTTCCGCTCATCAGCCGGTCCATCCCCTCCTGGATGATCCGCTCCGTCCTCGTATCAATGGAGCTGGTAGCTTCATCCAGGATCAGTACCGGAGGATCCGCCACTGCAGCCCGGGCGATGGCAAGAAGCTGACGCTGGCCCTGGCTTAAGTTCGCCCCGTCCCCGGTGAGCATGGTGTCATACCCGTTGGGAAGCCTTCGGATAAATCCGTCCGCATTGGCCAGCTTTGCCGCTGCCACGATTTCCTCGTCCGTAGCGTCCAGCTTGCCGAAGCGGATATTTTCCTTCACCGTCCCGGTAAATAAATGAGTATCCTGCAGCACGATCCCGAGGGAGCGGCGCAGATCCGCTTTTTGGATCTTATTGACATTGATGTCGTCATACCGGATCTTCCCATCCTGGATGTCATAGAAACGGTTGATCAGATTGGTGATCGTGGTCTTGCCTGCCCCGGTAGAACCTACGAAGGCGATCTTCTGCCCCGGCTCCGCAAACAGCTTCACATCATGGAGCACGATCTTGTCATCGTTATATCCAAAATCCACCCCGTCAAAGACCACTTTTCCCTTAAGCTCCACGTAGTCCACCGATTTGTCCGCCTGGTGGACATGCTTCCATGCCCATCTTCCGGTACGCTCCCGGCTTTCCTTCAGTTCTCCGTTTTCCTCGGTCACATTGACCAGAGTCACATAGCCCGCGTCCGTCTCCTCCGGTTCATCCATCAGCTGGAAGATCCGCTCCGCGCCCGCCATAGCCATGACAATGGCGTTCAGCTGCTGGCTGACCTGGTTGATCGGCATGCTGAAACTCTTGTTGAAGGTCAGGAAGCTGGCAAGCCCGCCCAGGGTGAAACCGCCTACCTTGTTCAGTGCAAGGACTCCGCCCACCATGGCGCAGATCACATAGCTGATATTTCCAAGCTGTGCGTTGATGGGGCCGAGGAAATTGGCAAATGTATTGGCCCGGTCCGCGCTGACAAAGAGCTTATCGTTCAATTCCTTAAATTCCTTTTTACTCTCCTCCTCATGGCAGAACACCTTGACCACCTTCTGGCCGTTCATCATTTCCTCGATATATCCGTTTACCGCCCCTAAGTTCCGCTGCTGCTCCAGGAAATATTTTCCGCTGTTTGAAGCAGACTTCTGGGAGCAGAACAGCATCACCGCCACCATGATCAGGGTGACAATGGTCAGCGGGATATTCAGGATCACCATGCTGACAAAGACGCTGACCACGGTAAACGCGCTGTTGATGATCTGCGGGATACTCTGGCTGATCATCTGGCGCAGGGTGTCGATATCATTGGTGTAGACGGACATGATATCGCCGTGCGCATGGGTGTCAAAATATTTGATCGGCAGCTTCTGCATATGCGCGAACAGTTCATTTCTCATATCCCGCAGCGTACCCTGGGTCACCGTCACCATGATCCGGTTGTACGTATAGGTCGAAATAATCCCCACCGCGTAAAATACGGCCACTCTTCCGATGGCGCGAGCCAGCGGCGTGAAATCCGGCGAGTCCGTCAAAAGGAACGGTGTAATATAATCGTCGATCAGATTTTTGGTAAACATGGTTCCCTGGACATTTGCAATGACTCCCAGGAATATGAAGATAAATACGAACATACAGTGGATCTTATAGTCCCGGAATACATAGCGCATCAGCCGCGCCAGCAGCTTCCCCGGGTTCTTTACCTGGGACTTCATTCCTCTCGGCCCTCTGTTCATCGGTCCTGGCATGATGCTTCACCTTCCTTTCTGTCAAAATATCCGGCATCGCTTCTTTCCGGCTTTCCGTCGTTCTTCCCGTTGCTCCTGCCGCTTTCATGGTCATCTCTCCTGCTGCTTTCATCAAAATCCCCGCCGCCCTGGGTCTGAGACTCATAGACCTCACGGTAGATCTCATTTCCCGCAAGCAGCTCTTCATGGGTTCCGAAGCCGTCGATCCGGCCTTCCTCCATGACAATGATCCGGTCTGCGTCCTGCACGCTGGAGATCCTCTGGGCGATGATCAGCTTGGTGGTATCCGGGATCTCCTCCCGGAAGGCCCGCCGGATCCGGCCGTCTGTGGCCGTATCCACCGCGCTAGTGCTGTCGTCCAGAATCAGGATCTTCGGCTTTTTCAGCAAGGCACGGGCAATACAGAGCCGTTGCTTCTGACCTCCTGACACGTTGCTTCCGCCCTGCTCAATGTGCGTCCGGTATCCGTCCGGGAACCTCTGGATAAATTCATCCGCACAGGCCAGGCGGCAGGCTTCCTCGCATTCCGCATCCGTCGCGTCCAGATTTCCCCAACGGAGATTATCCAGAATGCTTCCCGAGAAAAGTACATTATTCTGCAGCACCACGGACACCTGATTCCGCAGCGCTTCCATATCGTATTCCTTTACATTTCTTCCGCCGACCAGCACTTCCCCCTCCGTCACATCGTAAAGGCGGCTGATCAGGTTGACCAGGCTGGTCTTGGCGCTTCCGGTGCCTCCGATGATGCCGATGGTCTCGCCGGAACGGATCTCCAGATCAATGTCCTTGAGCACCGGCTCGGCGCTGTCCTTTTTATAGGAAAAGTCCACATGGCGGAAGGCAATGCTCCCGTCTGTCACCTCATAAACCGGATGCTCCGGATTGTGGAGATCGCTGGTCTCGCTGAGCACCTCGGAAATACGCCGGATGCTGGCCATACTCATGGAAATCATGACAAATACCATGGACAGCATCATCAGGCTCATCAGGATATTCATGCAGTACGCCAGAAGGCTCATCAGCTCTCCGGTCGTCAGCTCGGAGCTGACGATCATCTTCGCCCCCAGCCAGCTGATCAGGATGATGCAGGTATAGACCGTGAACATCATCAGCGGCGCATTGACGATCACGTTGCATTCCGCCTTTACAAAGATATTGTAAATGTTCTGGCTGGCCCGCTGGAACTTGCTGGTCTCCTGCTCCTCCCGGACATACGCCTTCACCACCCGGACCGCAGATACATTTTCCTGGACAGAGGCATTTAACTCATCGTACTTGGGAAATGCCTGCTGGAAAAATCCGGTGGCATGCCGGATAATGAAAAACAGGATCACACCCAGGATGATGACCGCCGCCAGATAGATGCTGGACAGCCTTGCGTTGATGCTGAATGCCATGACCATGGCGCAGAGCATGCTGGCCGGGGCACGGGTGAACATCCGCAGGATCATCTGATATGCGTTCTGCAGGTTCGTCACGTCAGTGGTCAGACGGGTGACCAGACCGGCGGTACTGAATTTGTCTATATTTGCAAATGAAAATGTCTGGATGTGGTTGAACATGGATTCCCGCAGATTCTTCGCGAATCCGGCGGATGCCTTCGCACCATACCGTCCTCCTGCCATCCCGGCAAACAGACCGATGGCCGCGGCTGCCACCATCAGCCCTCCTACCCTGTAAATGTGTCCGATGTCCCCCGCATTGACGCCGTCGTCAATGATCGACGCCATCAGAAACGGGATCAGCGTCTCCATCAAAACCTCCAGGAGCATAAACATGGGAGTTGCGATAGACGCTCGCTTGTATTCCTTTACTTCCTTTAATAAAGTCCTGATCATAGGGCTTCCTCCTTCCTGCTTCTTTCCCTGATGCCTGAATCTGAATCAGCTCTTTTCAATATTCTCCCGGATCCGGCGGATGACTCTCAGAAAAACCTGCGCGTCCTGTTCGTCAATCCCATCCAATATACCGGCATTCATCTCGGTGATCATATTCTCGATGGTCTCATGAGCCCGGATCCCCTTCTCTGTCAGGAGCACTTTTTTCAGCCTTGCATCGCATTCCACAAACTCCCGGCGAACCAGTCCTTTCTTTTCCATCAGCTGGATGCTGTTGGTCACGGTAGACCTTCCCACCAGGAAATATTTTTCAATGTCCTTCTGATAAATATCCCTCTCCCTGTTCTCATAGAGGAAACGGACGATCCAGCCGTGGCTCAGCGTGATCTCGTCAATGCCCTCCGCCTTGACTCCCGCCTCCAGCCTCCGGGACATCATATGCTCTGTCCTGTGTATCTCAAACCCCACCTGTTCGTTAATACTGTGTCTGTCCTTCATATGTGTTCACCTCCTGTCCTTTTGTAACCAATTTACACTGCAGATTTTTCAGCTGCACGAAACCGGACAGCGTGTTTACCGTGCTGTCCATACAGAAGTCCGTTAATGTTCATCGCCAAAACTGTTTGCTTACCAAATTGTTCATCAAACATATTGTTCGTATATAAAACAATTCGCCCATAAAACATATTTTACCACTTCAAAACCATTTGTCAATACCTTTTTTTCCTGGAGTCGCTATTTATGAAAACTGCCGGGAAATGCTGTTTTTATTTCGCATTTCCCGGCAGTCCGCACTTCATATATATGATTTTGTTTTTCCTCTTTAATGCAGGTATTTCTCCGCAATGCTCCGCAGCTTCTCCGGATCGGAGGCGAACCATTTTTCATAGGTAGTCTGCTCTGCCTCTACTGCCTGTCCCAGCTCCGCGAAAAATGCAGGCATATCCTTCTGCAGCATCATTCCCCACTGCTCTCCGAACCGTTCCTTTCCTTCTGTATCCGAACCGTTGACATGGAAGGTAAACGCCGGTTCCGCCACGCCGTCGATCCGTTTGACACCGCCGTGGAATCCCAGTGTCCCGATCTGATGGGTTCCGCAGGACGAGGTGCAGCCGGAAATGTGGATCCGGGGCAGTACGCCGTCTCTGAAATGGTATTTTTCCACTTCGTCGAGAACTGCTTTTAATGCCCCCTGGGAATCCCGCAGCCCGATCTGGCAGACGGTGCTTCCGATGCAGGCTACGGAGGTCTCGAACAGATTCCGGGCGCTGTCGGAGGTGACTGCCAGGATTTTCTCCGCTTCCTCTCCGGTCAGGTTGATGATGTAGATCTCCTCATCCGGTCCGATCCGCAGCTCCACATCCTCCATCGGTTCCACCGCGGCATACAATTCCGCAAATTTTTCCGGACGTGGTACGCCGCCCACCGGATGATATCGGACCGCATACAGGCCGTTCTGCTTCTGGGCGATGATCCGGTTTCCGGAAACTCTTGTACCGTCTGCAGATTTCTCCACCGGGGTATCCTGTACGGTGAGCTTTAAGTCTTCCTCCCTGGCTTTTTCCAACATTTCCAGGAAGGCTGCCTGATAGCCCTCCGCCCCCAGCTCCGCCTGCATATAGCGGGTCCGGGACTTGGCTCTGCTCTCATAATTGCCGTGCGCAAGGAAGGTATCTACCATTGCTTTGATATAGTACAAAATGTCTGACGGCTGTACCTGCTCCGCTACCTTGACTCCCATCAGCGGATTATTTCCAAGGCCTCCTGCGCTGTATACGTCAAATGTGCCGTCCTCTCTGGCCGCAAAGCCCAGATCTCGGAAGGTCACATGGGTTTCATTGGCCGGGGAATTGGAAAATCCCACCTTCAGCTTCCGGGGCAGCTTCACCTTCTTGATGAAGCCCAGCAGATAATCGGATGCAGCCATGGCATAGGGCATCACATCGAAGCACTCTCCCCTCTCTACGCCAGAAAGCGGCGAGGCCATGACATTTCGCGGGAAGTCCCCTCCGCCGCCTCTTGTGATGATCCCTGCGTCAAATGCTTTTTCCATGATCTCACAGACATCCTGCTCACTCAGATCGTGGAGCTGGATTGTCTGGCATGTGGTAAAATGCACCCGTTTCACCTGATATTGCTCGATGATATCCGCCACGAATTTCAACTTTTCCTTTGGAAGCCTCCCGCCCGGCAGACGGAGCCGGAGCATGCTCACCTTGCCGCCTCTCTGGGCATAGCTTCCGAAGCCGCCGGAAAATCCCTTGTAATCCTTCTGGCTGACTTCGCCTGCATAGAATTTTTTCGTCATCTCACGGAAGTCGGTGAGATCATTTTTTAATTCCTGTAATAACTGCTGCATTTTTTATGTCCTCCTGCTGATTTATATCGTATTGCTTAACAGATGGATATTTTTTTATTATCCGGTAATTTTATTTTAATCAACTCATCCCTTTTTTACAACTGATTTTTTTCTGTATTTCTTCTGAAAACTCCGCTTTTGCAAGAATTTCGTTTGTCTTTTGTTCATAGCTATAAAAAAAGCTATCAAAAACGATAGCTTTTTTGTCCAAACACATTCAGTTTCTTATACGGTCTTTCCTTTTTCTACAAATACCTGGAATGTATCTGTTCCTTTGAGTTCCTTCCCTTCGGAGATCACTACATTTTTATCGGAGATCACATACTGGATATCCGCTCCTGCTTCTACGACGGTATCCTGCATGAGCACGCAGTTCTTCACCTTCGCGCCCTTGCCGACCTTCACGCCTCGGAACAGGATGCTGTTCTCCACTTCCCCTTCGATCACACAGCCGTCAGCCGCCATGATATTCTTCACCTTGGAGCCTGGTATATATCTGGTCGGATTGTCGTCACGGATCTTGGTGTAGACCGGATCTGCAAACAGCGCGTCCACATTTGCATCATCCAGCATCTTCATATTCTCATGGAAATAGCTTCCCATGTCGCTGATCCGCGCGGTGTAGCCTTCATACTTGTAGCCCTGCACGTTCAGGGTGACAAGGTGGGGTGAAAGGATATCCCGCTCGTAGTATACATAGCCGCGCACGGAAGCCTGTCTGATCTGGTCGATCAGCAGTTCTCTCTCGATCGCGTAAATGTTCATCGAGAAATTCTGGATTCCGCTGGACCGTGAATTGATCTTGATATTGTTGACACGGCTCTTTTCCAGATCCAGTGTGTAATACAATCCCTTATTATCTGTCTCGGACTGAAGCGCGCTTTCTGGAAGTTCCTCCTCCGTATAGGCAACTGTCACGTCCGCGCCGCTCTGGATATGGGCATCCAGAAATGCGGAAAAATCAAAGTTTACCGCAATATTGGCATCTGCCATGACTACGTATTTTTCCTTCTGGTGCTTCAGGAAGCTTAAGATACTTGCCAGCGCTTCCACGCGTCCGTTGTAGATCTTTACATTTTTCTCAGCAAACGGAGGTACGATATTGAGACCGCCGTTCTTGCGGGTCAGATCCCACTCGCGCCCGGAACCCAGGTGATCCATGAGGGAATGATAGTTCTGGCGTACAATGACGGAAACATTGTCGATCCCGCTGTTCACCATACTGGATAAGATGAAGTCGATCATGCGGTAACGTCCCGCAAACGGAATGGAAGCCATCAGACGGTCCGTCACCAGCTCCGGTACTAAAGCGTCATAACTATTTGGGAAAATGATGCCCAATGCATCTGCATTTGAATTTACCATTGCTCTTCACCGTCCTTTACATTATTATTGACCATGGCACTGGGACCGATCTTCGCATTGTCCCCGATATATACGCCGGAGCCAACGGTGGCTACTCCGTTCTCCTCTCCGCTTGGCATGGCTCCAACTCTGGCGTTCTCGCCGATCACGACATTCTCCGCTACGATACAGTGCTCTACCACCGCACCGGATTTGATCACACTGCCGCCCATGATCACGGCATCCTCTACCTTCGCGCCCGGCTCTACCTTGACGCCCGCAAACAGGATGGAGTGCTTTACATCTCCGGCAACCCGGCATCCGTCGGTAATCATGGAATCCTCCACCACTGCGTCCGCGCCGATCTTGTGGCCGGTCATACCGCTGTTCCGGCTGTAGATCTTCCAGTTCTCATCAAACAGGTCGATGCCGCTGTGCTCCGGATCCAGAACCTCCATATTGGCCTCCCACAGTGAGGAAATGGTTCCTACGTCCTTCCAGTATCCACTGAAACGATATGCATACATGGTACGCTCATCACGCAGAAGATTCGGGATGATGTTATTTCCAAAGTCATTTTCCGAATTTGGGTCTGCCTCATCCTCTTCCAGATACTTCTTAAGTACATCCCAGTTGAAAATATAGATTCCCATGGATGCCAGGTTGGACTTCGGGTTCTTCGGCTTCTCCTGGAACTCTGTGATCTTGTCGTTCTCGTCCGTTACCATCAGGCCGAAACGAGGAGCCTCCTCCCACGGCACTTCCATAACAGCGACACTGAATTCCGCGCCCTTTTCCTTGTGGAACTTCAGGAAATCGCTGTAATCCTGCTTGCAGATCTGGTCTCCTGACAGGATGATGACGTACTTCGGATCGTAACGCTCGATGAACGAAATGTTCTGGTATATCGCGTTGGCGGTTCCCTTGTACCAGTCAGAGCCGGATGCCTGCTGATAAGGCGGAAGCACATGGACTCCTCCGTGCAGACGGTCCAGATCCCACGGCTGGCCGTTGCCGATGTACTCATTCAGAACGAGCGGCTGATACTGGGTCAGAATGCCGACAGTATCAATGCCGGAGTTTACACAGTTCGACAGCGGAAAATCGATGATACGATATTTTCCGCCGAAAGGAACTGCAGGTTTTGCCAGATTCTGCGTCAGGGCATACAAGCGTGAACCCTGACCGCCGGCAAGAAGCATTGCAATCATTTCTTTTGCCATATCTTATCCCCTATTCTTTTTTATATTATGCAGCGGCCCGGGACGACTGCAGACCCCAGACAGGTCTGCTGTTCCGGATCGTTACAATATTGTAAATAAATTGTAGCACAAATTTCGGGGAATAGGTAGTCCTTTTCCGTTCTTTTTCTGTTCTTTTTTCGATACCTTTACCACACCAGTTTTTCTATCTTGCACTGGTGCTTTTTGCTTTCCTTTTCATAATTGATTCCAACTAACAGCAGATTACCTTTATACTCTTCCAACGCTTCTGCATACCTTCGTTCTTTGATCTGATCCAAAGCCGCCTTTGTACTCTTTCCACATTTCAACTCAACTACCATAGCCGGTTTATCCGAACTGCGCCGCGGCAAAAACACAACATCCGCATATCCTTTTCCTGCAGGCAGTTCACGTATCAAGGTATATTCATCTACCGCATTATAATACGCCAGCGAAATCACACAGCTCAGTGCATTTTCGTCGTTATACTGTAGAATTGACGTATGATCCATGTGGATCTTCTCAACTGCTTCGGCAACTGCCTCCTCGTCCTGGCTCCATGTTGCTTTTAATAGAATGTCTGAAGCCTCAATTGCCTGTATGACTTTCTCCCATTTATTCTTCTTGACAGCCCTGACAAAGGCAGAACGAACCTCCTCATTCGGGACATACACCTCTTCTGTATCCGCATCATATGCCAGATATCCCAGATGGATCAATACTGTCAATACATCATCCCTGCTTGAAAAATGAATCATATCATTTTCAAAGGTGCCTGTATCAATCCTGATTCTTCCGCCGGAGATCATAGCGATCACCGCATCCTTCAGGCCTTCATAATTCATACCGATATATGTTTTCAACGACTCATAGGTTTCTGTACTTGTCCAATAATTAGATATGCGCCTTCTTCTAAGAGAATCTACAACGGATTTTGGATTGTAGATATGCAGGTGATTCCCTAAAACATATCCATCATACCAGCTTTTTGCCTCCTCAAAATCAATCTGGTATTTCTGATACAGAGTCTGAACCTCCCACTCTGTAAAACCCACGTATTCTTCCAACGGTTCTGCCTGGATCATTGTAAACTCATCGAAATTATTTAACGCGGATTCTGTACCGTATTTTTTGACAGGAAGTATTCCTGTAATATACGCAAGCTTCAAAAATTTTTTTGAGGGCGCATTTTTAAATAGCCCTCTCAGCAGATCAATGTACGCATCCTGCGCTTTTGTATCGGATTTACTCTCCCTGAAAATCGTATCCCACTCATCAATGATAATGATAAATTTCTCTCCCAGCGCATCATTCACATGTGCCAAAGCGGTCGGCAGATCTGCGATATCATCTTTTACGCATGTCCCAAACTGCTTCCGAAGCTCCTCTATGACTTCCATATGAAATAAATCCACAGCCTGTAAAGCCGTAATCTCAAGCCGGGTGTCCGCATCCCGTTTGTGGCAGAATGTATTCATATCGATATGGATCACATGGTACTGATTCAAATGTTTTCGAAAGCATTCCTTTGAAGCAATCTTTAAATCTGCAAATAGATCTGATGAATCGCAGCCTCTCCCATAGTACGCCGCAAGCATATCAGCAGTGATCGACTTTCCAAATCTTCTTGGCCGGCTGACACAGAGACATCGCTGCTCCGTGTCCATTACCGAGTTTGTATATTCCAGTAAAAGTGATTTATCCACATAAATCTCAGAGCGTAATGCACTTTTGAAATTTTCATTTCCCGGATTCAGATAGATTCCCATGACGGCACCTCTTTTCTCTAAACATCTGGCACTTTCTATTATAGCTTACATATTCGGGGAATACTACTAAAAATATCAACTTCTAATATCATAGTAACTTTACTATTGACTGAATATAGACTTTACACTCAAATTTCCTTTTGATATAATGCAGCAAAGGCATCCTGCAATGTGAACGAATTTTAAGAAGAAGGCGGTGATTAGATGAGACGATTAGAACTTTTAACGGTATTGCTTTCCATAAAAGCACTGTTGGAAAGCGACAACAAGGATAAGGCTTTAGAGCTTATCAATGAAGTAATCGCAGAAGCCAAGCAAAAAGATACAAAGTAAATATAACAAGGTGTAAAGTTTTCCACGAATCAGATGGAACTTTACACCTTTTTGAAATTATATAGTTCTCTGCTTTGGAACACGGTTTTTATCGTCAGCCACATGCTCTGCATGTGCTGATTGTTATCTGCTCCATTTCCACTCATAATGCCTTCTTCTATTCCGCCGTGCTGCGTCTGATCTTCTCTGGACATATCACCGTCCATTTTCCCGCATTCCGCCGTCATGCTTCCGCCCATCTGCTCTGCCAGCCGGCGGGAGATCGCCAGCCCCAGTCCGGTTCCGCCCTGGCTTCTGGCGCGGTCTCCGGTATAAAACCGGTCGAACATCCGGCGTACATCCTCCCCTGTCAGATTCTCCGCGTCATTCCTGCAGATCAGTATAGGATTTTCTGCTTCCCTGACCTCTACTACCAGCTGATGCTTTGCGTAGCGGACTGCATTCTGCAGCAGGTTGCCGATGATTCGGGACAGCGCGTTTTCGTCTGCCCGGATGAACACCGGCTTTTCCGGGATATAAACCTTCACCTCAATACCCGCAGCCTCGAGCTGCTGATAATATCCCAGTACCTGCTCCCGGCACATGCGGGCCAGATCCGCCTGCTGCAGTTCCATTTTATAGTTTCCGGAAACCAGTGTGGAAAATTCGTAAAACTGGTTGATCAAATGCTGGAGGTGCGCCGACCGGCGCTGAACCACTTCCAGGTATTCCTGCTCTTCGCTGTCCAGGCCATCCCGGTCGATGAGCTTTAAATAACCCTGAATGGCGGTCAGCGGGGTACGCAGGTCATGGCTGATATCCTCCAGCTGCCTTTGAAATTCCCGCTCCCGCTTTTCATAGGAAATGCGTTCCGCCCGGATCTGTTCCAGAGTCCGGTTAAGCGTGACCAGCAGCTCTTCCATTTCATGCTGGGGAGCATACAGCTTCAGGATCCGGTTTCCTTCAATCTGCCGCGTGATATCCGCAAGGTCTTGATTGAGTTCCCGTATGCTCCGTTTCAACCGTTTATAACGTATGCCGCAGTAAAACGCGGCGCAGACCGCGACTGCCAGAACAATCCCAAACATTTTTTGCATTCACCTCGGATCAAAGCGATTTTAGCGTTTGCACGGATTTTGCGAATGAATGCACAGGATGGATGATCTTTAGGTTATCCATCCGTACAGTTAGAACATTCGCACCTGCGGCCGCCAGTTCCTTATTCAGTCAGGAAATATCTTTCTTGTGAATCCCGCAGATTCCAACCGCGCCGAACAGAAGGATCCCAACCGCACCTACGATCATTTCTTTCAGAAATCCTTCCGGATGCATCCAGAGGGCGTCCATCTGCATGCTGCCAAATGCCACGCTCACTTCTGTACTCAGAAAATTCCATGGCAGCCAGCGGGCGATCCGGGCGCACAGCGGAATCTGCATTCCCAGCAGACGGACGGCCAGCGGGATCAGGTAGGTCACGGAAGCCCAGCCAATGCTCACCTGGATTTCCTTCTGAAAGATCTGGTTCAACGCCACGGTCAGAACCACAGAAGCCAGTGAAAACGGTAAGTTCGCCGCCGCGCCTGTAAGCAGCACTTTCAATGGAAGCGTAGATTCCAGAGGCACGGAAAAATCCGCTTCCAGAAGAGCATATGTGGTAAAAATATAAACTGCAAGGATCACGGCCGCGCTGATCATGGCAACGATCCCGTATACGATACATTTTCCGATGAAAATGTGGATCCGGTTCATTCCGCCTGCGACCGCATTTTTCATGACTCCGTTTTTATATTCATCGGAGGACAAAAGCATCACGACCAGAAAACCACCGATAAAGAATACCTGCATATCTGAGATCGGCCAGATAAAGGAAAAACGCACGGTTCCATAATAAAATCCGGGCGCATAGGTCATAAACAGAAACAGTACCACATTCATGAGAACCAGGAGCGATGTCAAAATCAGGGTCAATAAGTAGATCGTCCTTCCATGCAGGATCCGATATAATTCGCTTTTCATATAATTTGCCATTACAGTTTCCCCCTGTTCTTGATATTGACGTAATAATCCTCCAGGGACATGTGATGCTCATCCAGCCCCTGCACGCCAATCCCGTGCTCATATGCCAAGCGGCCGTACCGGGCTGGCTCCTCCGTGGGATTGATGATCCGGACGGTTCCATCCTGCAGGACCCGGTATGTTGTATCCGGAAATTCCTTTTCCAGAAGAGCCGCATATTTATCCGATTCTGTCAGCCGTATGTCGATATAGCTGGCACATTTTTCATAGAGCGCATTTGCGGAAATCTCTTCCAGCATAAAGCCATGGCTCATGAATCCGTATACTGTCGCGATCTGCTCCAGCTCCGACAGGATGTGGCTGGACAGGATGATGGTGATCTGTTTTTCCTGGTTCAGTCTCTGCAGGAGCGCGCGCATCTCGATAATGCCGCTTGGATCCAGGCCGTTGATGGGTTCATCTAACACCAGCAGCTCCGGTTCCCCTAAAAGGGCAAGGGCAAGGCCGAATCGCTGCTTCATCCCCATGGATAGCTTTTCGCATTTTACGTTTCTTTTTTCCAGAAGATTGACTGTGTGAAGCACCGACTCCACTCTGTCCTTTCCGGGGATCCCACGCTGGATCCGGTAATATTCCAGATTCTTTTCCACGCTCATTTTTGGGAAAAATCCGGCATTTTCCACAAGAGCGCCCATACGGGAACGGCTTTTTTGTACTGCTTTTTCATCCTCATTTCCAAAGAGGCGGATGTAGCCGCCTGTGGGAAAGATCTGTCCTGTGACCAGCTTTAAAAATGTGGATTTTCCGGCGCCGTTGTCCCCGATCAATCCGTAGATATCGCCCCGGCGGACGGTAAGGTCCACATGATCCAGGGCCGCCAGGCCTTTGTATTGCTTGGTAATATCTCTGGCTTCAATGACTGCTTCGTTCATGGCTCTCGACTCCTTTCTACTTTTCCTGAACAGCTTCCGTCTACATATGGAATCATAACAGCCGGAGGATTAATTTGTCCTCAAGAAAGATTAAAGAAATCGTAAAGGAGCTATTACACAATCATACTATACAATCACTTCCAAAATCTGTTTTCCGTCGCATACGCTCTCCGTCACTCCGATCTGCTTATGCTTATTGAAATTGAATGTCAGCAAATATCCTCTGTCCTGGTGATATTGTTCCAGATATCCCGCCAGCTGAACCTGTCCGTCATGATGGTATTTTTTTCCCCGCCATAGCTTTAACTCTATGATAAATTGCCGGCCTCGATAATCCACGATGATGTCTGTCCTTGATTTATCCCTCGTCTGCGCTTCTATATAATAATTGCCGGCTCCATTGATGATCGGGCGGAGAAACATCAGAAAAATCCTTCTCCCTTCCTCTTCTATAAACTTCTCATCGGCATTAAAAAATACACTTTCAAAGTATTCATAAAATTTTTTCATGACCAGTTCCATCCGCAGCATTCCGCGAACAATAAATTGATTTTTCACAATATCCGGTTGATCACCGCGATCCGCCTCTTCTTCCGACAGGAAAAAATTATACAGCTTTGTCTCAAAAATCCGGTTCGACACACATACAGCCTGATTACTCTCTTTCAAAAATCCAAACATCATTCCTAATTGCGTCACCTGGGCATTTGCTTCATAGGTATACCGCCTTCCCTGAAAGAGAATATTTTTCAGCATTTCACTCAGCTTCGGATATTCCTGCAGATGCTTGATCATATCATCGAATAACGTATTTGGTTCTTTCAGAAGAATGCGGACAGCCTCAAGTATGCCTTCCTTTGTCCATGCAGCTTTTTTGTCCGGACAGGTACAACTTCCGGCAATCCTTTCATCC
The DNA here is from genome assembly GCA_964415625.1 of uncultured Clostridium sp. Lineage (GTDB taxonomy): Bacteria > Bacillota > Clostridia > Lachnospirales > Lachnospiraceae > Schaedlerella. Next base: position 37,540 of record CAYQBE010000017.1, on the reverse strand, counting down.
AACAGCTGACAGATCCTGGATACCAGATAGGGATAGCCGGATGTATACTCGTATAGCAGTTGACTGATCATTGTAATATCCATCCCTGTATGATAATCATCTTCATATCTTATCAGCATCGATGCAATCTCTTTTGGCGTAAAACTCATATCTACCAAAAAATCTGCCGCAATGTTCCACGGACTATTATTTTTTATTTCCTCCCCTGGATGAAGTTTTAATTTCAGGTTTTTGATATCATACACTCCCGCCAGAATCACTGATTTAAACGTATGATCCATCCCTGCAAGCTGTTTCTGATATTTTTCCCGCAGCATACCCAGAAATGATAAAAAAATCTGGTTATCAGAGCTTTTATCGACTTCATCAATCATCAAGATGATTTCTTTGGGACATTCGCTGCATAAGCGGCTGATTTTATTTCCCAGAGTCCTCATGGGAAATCTTTCTGAAACCGGGCTGTTCCATTCCTCTAATATCTTCGGTGAAATGTCCTGCCGCGTCAAAGAATCCCCGATATCCATCATCAAGCCTTCCGCGAGATTTAAGGACGACTTGAAATATTCATCGGCAGATTCAAAGCTCAGATTCAGGACAAGGTATCTTTCTTTCAATTTTTCCTCCAGAAGATAGAGGGTTGTCGTTTTTCCATACTGCCTTGCCTGATTGATCGTAAAATAGCTTCCCTGCTGAATATAATCTTCAATGATCGTATTGATTTTCTCTGTAGTGTCAACCATATAGTGCCTGTCTCTGACACAATTTCCTGTCACATGAAATCTTTTCATATCCCACTACCTCCCTGCACACTTGCCGTCAATCTTCTTTAGCGAGCTAATCCTTATATCCCGCGCTTCATCTTGAACCCAATCCCCCAGACAGTCTGGATATATTCCTCATCCGGATCAGCCTTGGCCAGCTTTTTTCGGATATTGCTGACGTGGACATTGACCGTATTGTCTTCCCCGTAGTATCCGCCTTTCCACACCTGTTCGTACAGGTTTTCCCGGGAATAGACCTTGTCCGGATTCTGGATGAGCAGGAGCAGTATGTCAAATTCATGGGCAGTCAGGGGAATCTCCGTATCCTTTACCAAAGCCTGCCGCGCCTCTGGATATACGGCCAGATTCTTGAAGGTATACGCTTTTGTTTTCTTGTCTGACACTGTATCTGGCTGTTCCCTCCCGCTTCTGCGCAGAACCGCGCAGACCCGGGCCAGGACTTCTTCCGGTTCAAAGGGCTTGGTCAGGTAATCATCCGCTCCGTCCATAAGCAGCTCTACCCGGTCATGCAGGCTTCCTTTGGCGGATAAGATTATGACCGGAACGGAAAGCCCGCGTTCCCTGCGGATATGATCCAGCAGTTCCTCCCCGGTCATTCCCGGAAGCATTAAGTCCAAAAGAAGAAGGTCATAGACCCCGGCCTGGAGCAGCAGCCTGGCCTCCGTCCCGGAAAATGCCTGCTCCGGAGCATAGCCGTTTTTCTTTAAGATTTTATAGAGCAGACGGTTGATGTCCGCATCGTCTTCCACGATCAAAACGCGGGGGGCTCTTCCGGTATCCTGCATTGTAATTTCCTCCTGATGTTCTATATCTACCGATAATATACCGTAATTAGCAGGATTTTACAAGTTCCATCAGAAGATCATACTCGGTTACTGTTCACACGGTGTCGTGCACTTGCTGCACGGCATCCGGCCAATACAGTGATGGGGCGGGCATCCGGCTCCTCGCCGTCAGGCGACTTATCAATGAGCCGGATGCCGTTACTGTGAGCGCCCGGTCAGGGTGTGAACAGTCCGTCTATCTGACTGGACATCAAGTGAGAACAAATAGTGATTCCCTTTATCCTTAATAATAATGTGATGAAACAGCAGAAAATATATATAATAATGTGATAAATCTGTTGATTTTTCAATTCCACGCATATACAATAATAATGTGATCACTAGTACAGCGTTTCGTAAATGCTCGTATACTAAGTGCTTGATATTTGTGTCAGTGCAAGGCGGAGGAAGGAGGCGATGCGGTGGCATCGTTGACTGACGACAACGCAGCAATGGCACAAATAACGAGTGCTTAGTATATGAGTATTTGCGAACCGCTGTACTAGCCCCAAAATATCCATAATAATGTGGAAGGGGCGAGAGCCAGGGAATATGAGAACGCTCTGCAGTGGCTGACGTATGCCAGGCTGGTTCATAAAATATACCGCAGCAGCGCTCCGGGACTTCCTGTTTCCGCCTATGATGACCTGTCTGCTTTTAAAATCTATCTTGTGGATGTGGGCCTTCTCCGCCGGCTGGCGATGCTTGCCCCGACTGCATTTGGCGAAGGAAACCGCTTATTCACAGAGTTTAAGGGGGCGTTGACTGAAAATTATGTACTGCAGACACTGGCCACGCAATTTGAAGTGATTCCAAGATACTGGAGCCAGAACAATCCTCCATATGAAGTTGATTTTTTGATTCAGAGGGAAAATGATATCTTTCCTGTAGAAGTAAAATCTGAAGCAAATACTACAGGCAGAAGCCTTAGAAAATTTAAGGAATTGTTTGGCGATCAGGTGAAGCTGCGCGTCAGATTCTCTCTGGATAATTTGAAATTGGACAATGATGTATTGAATATCCCGCTTTTTATGGCTGATCATACCGACCGATTCATTGGACTTGCGTTGGAGCAGTGTAAAAATATGGAGGAGGTATCTTATGAATAAAAAGTTTAATACAACCGGCGTATGCATTCCTTCTTTACACTATATGGCCGATACTACGGATATCATTGACCAGATTATCAACGACTATATTGAACAGGGGGAATATTTTACGATCAACCGGGCACGTCAGTTTGGGAAGACCACTACACTGGAACTTCTTTATCATAGGCTGAGAGAAAAGTATATTGTAATCGATATCAGCTTTGAGGCTGCAGATGAGTATTTCCAGTCATTAGGGACGCTTGCCAGAGGCTTGAGCATGGATATCGCAGACCGCCTGGAAGCACAGGGTGCTGCGGATGATTTGTGCCGAACGTGGACTGCTTCGGTCTCAGATGAATTTCCGCTTCGTGACTTCGGGAAGAAAATAACGGCTCTATGCAGCCGCAGTGACCGGGAAGTGATCCTCACGATTGATGAAGTGGATAAAAATGCGGACAATCAAATTTTTCTGTCATTTCTGGGACTTTTGAGGGAAAAATACCTGAAACAGAAAAGCGGAAGAGATCATACCTTTAAGTCCGTGATTCTTGCGGGGGTTTATGATATTAAAAATCTGAAATTAAAACTGCATACTCCAAAAGAATCGAAATACAATAGTCCTTGGAATACTCGCGAAGACAACGAGCCATGTGAAAGCTTGCTTTCATTTGACGACTGTCCGCGGGATCGTATGGTACTCGTACCATACGATATTGCTGCTGATTTTAATGTAAATATGAGCCTTACAGAATCGAAAATTGCAGGAATGTTGTGTGAATACGAAAAAGATTATCATTCAGGTATGGACATTACTTTTATAAGCCGGCAATTGTATGGTTATACCTCTGGATATCCATTCCTTGTGTCCAGGTTATGTAAGCTCATAGACGAGCATGTTGCGGGAACTAAGGAATATCCTGACAAATGTTCCGCCTGGACAAAAGATGGTTTTCAAGCAGCGGTAAAACTGATATTATACGAGTCAAATACCCTGTTTGATGATATGATAAAGAAGCTGGATGAATATCCGGAACTTTCAGAAATGATCTACGCAGTGTTGTTTCATGGGAAGAGTATCGTCTACAATCCGGATAACCTGGCAATGGATATCGGCATCCGTTTTGGATTTTTAAAATGTGTCGATGAACAGATTGCTGTTTCCAACAGGATCTTTGAGACCAGGCTGTATAATTATTATCTGGCAGAGGATATGCTGGACAGCAGTACTTATTCCGCCTCCATGCAGATCAAGAACCAGTTTATCCACGGAAATATTCTGGATATGGAATTGATATTAAAAAAGTTTGTGGAACATTTTTCAGATATATATGCAGACAGTTCGGATAAATTCATTGAAGAAAATGGACGCCGCCTGTTCCTTCTATATCTAAAGCCCATTATCAATGGAACCGGGAATTATTATATAGAATCCAGGACAAGGAGCATGGGGCGCACAGATGTCATCATTGATTTTCTGGGGCAGCAATATATTATAGAAATGAAGATCTATCACGGAAATGAGTATAACCTGCGGGGAGAACATCAGCTGATCGGCTATCTGAATGATTACCATTTGCAGAAGGGATATATGCTTAGTTTTAATTTTAATAAAAAGAAACAGATTGGGGTACATGAAGTCATTTTAAATGATAAAGTGTTGGTTGAAGCAATTGTGTGAAAATCGAAAATTGTACGCACAGTAAAATATTATATTTTCCTGATTTGAAGGATTCCAAAAGCAAAGGGGGGGGGCGGAAAATACTGTTTGTCCGAAATATATGGTTGTGTATTCCGGTGAATCACAGCAGCATATTGCAGGTATACCGTCATTTTCCAATCCCCCCTTCTTCTATGAGATCCTATGCAGAAGTGCCGTGCACCTGTCAGCAGTCCCGGTAGGCACGCAGCGCCTTCGTATACTGCAGCGTTTTCTCCCCCGCCAGCTTTGCCGCGCCCAGCGGATAGGCGTCCGGCAGGATTGCCGCAGTCACCTCCGGCTCCCAGTAAAAGACGCCGCATTCTTCCTGTCCGTCCTGCTCCCGCATTGCCCCGATGCAGTCTGACACGATCTTATAGGTTCCCTCTTCGTCATGATCCAGGCCGCCGACCTCCGCGATCATCACCGGCTTGTGATATTTCCGCGTATAGTCTTTCAGCTTGGCTGACAGCACGTCCTTGTCACTCTCAAATTTCTCCCAGTACGGATAATAAGAGAATCCCAGGATGTCTGTCTTTCCCTTTTCCGCGAAAAAATTTTCCAGAAAAGGCACGCACAGATCGTCGTTCAAAACCGATGCCAGATGGGTGATCACCTGGCTGTCCGGGCACACTTCCTTAACCGCGTCATAGCCGGCGTTCAGGAAACGAACCAGTTGTCCCGGCGCTTCTTTCAGGCTTCCCCTGGGCCACAGGAGCCCGTTATTGATCTCATTGCCCACCTGAACCCAGTCCGGGGCGGCTCCGTGCTCCGCGAGCAGAAGCATCACCTCTCTGGTGTGCTCATAGATCCACTTTTCCAGCTGCGGATCACTGTCATTCAGCCATTCCTCCGGGATATCCTGATGCTCCGGGTCGGCAAAGTGGTCGCTGTAGTGGAAGCCCACCATCAGTTTCATGCCGCTCTTCTTAATCCGTTCTGCCATCTCAACGACATGCGCCGCATCACAGAAGCCCAGCATGCAGGTCTCATTCTCCTGCTTCTGCCAGAAGGCTTCCCTGGGAGGATTGACAAAGATACGCAGCCGGACCGCGTTTGCGCCCAGCTCCTTAGAAGCTTCCAGGATATCCGTCTCCTTTCCGGATTCATTCAGCCAGCGGTAGCCCATGGATTCTAACTGGCTCACCCAGCCCAGGTCTACACCGTAGATCATTTTTTTCATATTGCAGGTTTCCTTTCTATTTCCCCGAAAACGTATCCGGCGGCGCTTCAATACAGTGCGGCGTCTCCTTATATGTAGAGAGTACGATATTCGTACTGGTCTCGCCGTATTTCTGGATCCGGTTCAGAAAATTATCCAACTCCATGGTACTTTTAAACAATACCTTCAGAAGTGCAAAATAATTGCCGGTAATGCCGTGACATTCTATCACGTTCTGGCAGTTCTGAACAAAGGAGTAAAATTCCTCTTTATACGAAGATTCTACGGCCACACTGATGAAGGCTGTTACCATAAATCCTATGGCACGTGTATCCAGATTCAGGCTGTAGCCCCGGATGATCCCGTCCTTTTCCATCTTTTCAATCCTGGTCCTGACAGCCGGGGACGTGATCCCGACATCTGCTGCGATCTGCTTTAAAGACGTTCTCGCGTTGCTGTTCAGCCGCTTTAAAATTTCATAATCCAGTTTATCCATAATACCCTCATTTTTAGAAACTATTTCCAACCGCACAGCTGAAATTATTTTTACAGTCAGATTCCTTTTGGTATAATTTGTCATCAATTTCCGCAGGAAATTGACGACCCGCTTGCGCTTCAGCGCAGTTCAATATATTATATCACAAGATTCTGAAATAAACCAATTCATTTTCAAAAAAGATTGACAAGTTTTTCTTTATCTGTTATTATACCCTTGTCAGATAAATAAATATAGTTTTTTGCGCTTTAAACTTAATTTTGTAAAGCAACGAGCAATCAAAAATGTAAATATGAGCAAAGGGGCTCCGCTGACAGGAGTCCTTTTCTTCATATATCTAAATGAAGGGAGATTATTTTATGAGTAAAAAACGAAACATGATCACTGCAGCCATGCTTGCAGCATCTATGCTGCTGACTGCCTGTTCAGGTGGCGGAGAAAGCACCGCTCCTGAGAGCAGCAATGACACACAGCCGGAGGCCTCCGCTCCTGCCGGAACAAAAGACAGTCTGACCGTTGCGATCCAGTCCGATCCAAGCGGCCTGGACCCGCATATGGTCACTGACCGGGCCGCTGGAATCGCGATTGAGAACCTGTATAATACCCTTTTCACCTACACGGACAAATATGGGGAAGCCGTGCCTTCCCTGGCCAAGTCCTATGAGGTCTCGGAAGACGGGCTGACCTACACCCTGCAGCTCCAGGAGGGCGTCCTGTTCCACAGCGGAAATCCGATGACTTCCGAGGATGTGAAGTATTCCCTGGAACGGATCAAGGATTCCGGTGCAAGGGCATCCCAGGTTGAGAAAATCAGTTCCATTGAGACTCCGGATGAAAATACGGTCGTGATCCAGCTGGAATCTGAATATGCACCGTTTCTAACCTATCTGGCCAACCCGCTCAATGCGATCGTGGAAAAAGCGGTAGCGGAGGAAAACGACGGGAACCTGACCAATGCAGATGCAGGCACAGGTCCCTTCAAGCTGGTAAAATGGAACGAGGGCTCCAGCGTAGATATGGAGGCATTCAGCGACTACTGGGAGGACGGAAAGCCACAGGTCAGCACTCTGCAGCTTAAGACGATCACCGATGCCACGGCAAGGGCAACCGCTCTGAGAAACGGAGAGATCGACATGATCATTGATGCCATCGATCAGGAAACCATGGTCCTGAATAACGCGGACGGAGTTGTCCTGGAAACCATACCGGGAACCTTCTGGGAGTATGTAGGCATGAACTGCGAGTCAGAACAGCTTCAGGACCCGAAGGTACGGCAGGCCATCGCATATGCCATTGACCGGGATGCCATCAACACAGCTGTAAAGATGGGCAATGCGACTGTACTGAAAGAGGCAAATGTTCCCGATACCCATGAGTACTACGGCGGCGATGAGATCTATGCCGCGCGTAACACCGAGAAAGCAAAGGAACTGCTGAAGGAAGCCGGTGTTGCAGAGGGCAGTATGACTTTGAACTTTACGGTGGGTTCTGACTGGCAGTATCAGGTGGATGCCGCGCAGATGGTAAAGCAGCAGCTCGAAGAGGTCGGCATCAAGTGCGAGATCTCCGCTCTGGAATCCGGCGTTTATTTTGACGGGCTCAATGCAGGTGAATTTGACCTGACCGTCTGCGGCTGGTCCGGATTTGTAGATGTAGATGAATATCTGTACGACCTGTTTACCTCCGAAGGCGCTTACAACCAGCAGAACTATTCCAATCCCGAAGTGGATGAGCTTCTTGCAGAAGGCCGCGTCACCATGGATGAGGATGCAAGGAAAGCAATCTATAAGGACGCGCAGAAAATGATCGCAGAGGACGCTCCCATGGCATTTCTGTATATGAACGGTTTTACCGTTGCCATGAGAGACAACGTAAAAGGATATACGGTACATCCCACCGCTGCAACCATTTTCATGAAAGATGTATATTTTGAGTAACTACTTCTATATAAAGAAGGGAGCAGAGTATGATCCGTTATATCATAAAACGTATCCTGGGAATCCTTCCGGTTCTGCTGGGCATATCGATCGTCGTATTCTTTGCCGTGCGTCTGATCCCGGGAGATTATGCGACCATCACCCTCGGAACCCAGTACACGGAGGAAGCGGCGGCGCTGCTGCGTGAAAAGTACGGGCTGGACCAGCCTCTCGTATATCAGTACCTTCTATGGCTGAAAGGAATCCTGACCGGCGATTTCGGATTTTCCTATATCTCCAACCAGCCGGTACTCTCCCTGCTGATATCCCGGCTGCCGGTCACCCTGGAGCTGACGGTCTTAAGCCTGCTCATGGCTGTACTTGTGGGAGTTCCCATGGGATACTGGGCGGCCTGCAAGAGAAATAAGCTGCCAGATTCCCTGGTGACAGTAACCGGGCTTCTAGGTATATCCATTCCTAATTTCTGGCTGGGTACCATGATGATCCTGTTATTTTCTTTAAAATGGAAATGGTTCCCTTCCGGGGGCTTTACACCATTGAGCGACGGCCTGGGGGCAAATCTGAGAAGCATGGCCCTTCCGGCTGTCGCGCTGGGAATGGCCGTCAGCGCAGTCGTGATGCGTTCTTCCCGTTCCGCCATGATCGAAGTCACAGATCAGGAATACATGAAGATGGCAAAGGCAAAGGGCCTGTCCGGCATTCCGCTGATCACCAGGCACGGAGTAAAAAATACAATGGTAAATGTATTGACCATTCTCGGCCTGCAGGCCGGTTCGCTGCTGGGCGGTTCTGTGGTGATCGAACAGATCTTTTCCCTGCCCGGAATCGGTTCGCTGGCGCTGCAGTCCATCAATAACCGGGATTACCTGGTACTCCAGGGCACTGTACTGTTTATCGCAGTCATGTTTGTACTGATCAATCTGATCGTGGATCTGCTGTACTGTATCGTAAATCCACAGATCCGGTATTAAGGAGGGTAAGAATCCCATGAAAGATTTTTTATACCGCTTTTTTCATAATAAGCTGGCAGTTTCCGGAAGCATCATCCTGCTTCTTTTTGTTCTGATGGCCGCTTTTGCACCGGTTCTTGCCCCCTACGATCCATTCTATATGGATCCCGCGGCGGCTCTTACAGGGCCTTCCCCGGAGCATCTCCTCGGGACAGACAACATGGGGCGTGACATTTTATCCAGGATCATATATGGCTCCCAGATCTCTCTGAAGGTTTCCCTGGCTTCCGTAGCCATCGCGACAGCCGCCGGAGTTCTCCTGGGTGTAGCGGCAGGGTATTTCGGCGGCCTCACAGACGCCGTGATCTCCAGGATCCTGGAAGTGATGCTTTCCTTTCCGGAGGTGCTGCTTGCACTGCTGATCATGTCTATCCTGGGTTCCAGCCTGAATAACATCATGCTGGCCATCGGGATCGTATACACCCCGATCTTCGCAAGGATCGCGAGAGGCGCCGTCCTTTCCGTAAAGGATTCCTTATATGTAGAGGCCGCAAGATCCATCGGTGTCAAAGATGTGACCATCATCGTGCGTCACGTGCTGCCCAACATCCTTTCCCCGGTACTGGTACAGGTCACACTTTCGCTTGCATTTGCTATTTTGTCGGAAGCCGCCCTCAGTTTTCTGGGCATCGGTGTGGAACCGGATATCCCGTCCTGGGGTATCATGCTGAACAACGGCAAAGCCTGGATCGAGATTGCCTGGTGGGTAGGCGTATTTCCGGGAATCGCCATTGCGCTGGCAGTGCTGGGCTTCAATATCCTGGGCGACGGACTCCGGGACGTACTGGATCCCCGTCTGCGCAATGTAGAAAATTAAGGAGATGACATGATGCAGAGAGAACATTCTGAAACACTTCTGGACGTGAGAGACCTACGGGTGGAATTTCTGACACGGCAGGGTGTCATGCACGCCGTCCGTGGGGTGGATTTTACACTTCATAAGGGCGAGGTGCTCGGACTGGTCGGGGAATCCGGCTGCGGGAAATCTGTCACCGCCAATACGATCCTCGGCCTGATCGGGAAAAAAAGGCACGAAAAGCTTCACGGGGAAATCCTGTTTCATGAAGAAAATATTCTGGCAAAGCCGGAGAAGGAACAGAAAAAGCTGCGCGGCGACCGCATTTCCATGATCTTTCAGGATCCCATGACATCCTTAAACCCTGTGATCAAGGTTGGAAAGCAGGTCGGCGAGGTCCTTAGGATCCATCAGGGGACTCCGCAAAGAGAAGCCTGGAAGCAGGCCGTGCTGCAGCTTGGAAAAGTAGGGATCCCATCCCCGGAAGAACGGGCTGAAAACTATCCGTTTCAGTTCTCCGGCGGGATGCGGCAGAGGGCCATCATCGCCTCATCACTGATGTGCCGTCCGGAAATCCTGATCGCAGATGAACCCACCACTGCCCTTGATGTGACGATCCAGGCCCAGATCCTGGACCTGCTTCTGGAATTACGGGAGGATTACGGCGTTGCGGTCCTGCTGATCACCCATGATCTGGGCGTGGTGGCCGAGGTCTGTGATACGGTGGCGGTGATGTATGCAGGAGAGATCGTGGAAAAGGCTCCGGTAAAAGAGTTATTTGATTCGCCGATGCACCCTTATACACAGGGACTTTTGAAATGTATCCCCATACCCGGCAGGAAGGAAAAGCTGGTGCCGATTCCAGGGCAGCCGCCTAAGCTCTATGAAGAACGGATCGGATGCCAGTTTGCTCCCCGGTGTCCCCATTGCCGGAAGGAATGCGAAGCACCAGCTGTGCTTACGGAAGTCCGGCCGCACCATTTTGTCTCCTGCAGGAGGTGTCAGGCATGAAGGAACAGGCTATTTTAGAAATAACAGGTTTATCCAAGGAATTTGAGATAAAAGAGAAAAAATTTCCTTATAAAACAAACCGGCTCAAAGCGGTCCAGGATGTCTCTCTGACGGTCAGAAAAGGGGAGACCCTGGGAATCGTAGGCGAGTCCGGCTGCGGAAAGTCCACCCTGGGAAGGCTCATCATGCGGCTCATTGAACCTACGGCCGGGGAAATCTGGCTGAACGGTATCAATATGACCGGGCTTTCCGGGGAAAAGCTGCGGCAGAAAAGAAGCGAATTTCAAATGATCTTTCAGGATCCCTATGCAGCCTTCAATCCCAGGATGACCGTCCGTGCCATCCTGGAGGAACCATTGAAAACCAGCCGCATCCCAAAAGAGGAATGGCAGGAAAGGATCGACCGGATCCTGGAATTGACGGGGCTTCCGCAGGATGCACTGAAACGGTATCCCCATGAATTTTCTGGAGGACAGCGGCAGCGGATCAGCATTGCGAGAGCGCTTCTTCTAAATCCCGGACTGGTGGTCGCGGATGAACCGGTCTCCGCGCTGGATGTCTCAATCCAGGCGCAGATCCTGAACCTGATGAAGGAGCTGCAGGAAAAAATGCAGATGTCCATGATCTTTATTTCTCATAATCTGGCGTCTGTACAGTATATCAGCCACAGAGTTGCGGTCATGTACCTGGGAAGGATCGTCGAGATCGCAGACAGCGATGCCTTGTATGAACATCCCCTGCACCCTTATACGCAGGCTCTGATCGAGACCATTCCCATCCCGGTGCCCGGGGAAGGCAGGAAGCGCCGCCGTCTGTCCGGCGAGGTTCCCAGTCCCATCCACCTTCCGGAGGGCTGTGCATTTCATCTGCGCTGTCCCTATGCATCGGAGGAATGCCGAAAAGCGATCCCGGAAATGAAGGAACACAGGCCGGGACATTTTGCCGCATGCCATAAATACGGACAGGACATCGCTCGGCCGGATAAAGGCGAGGGTTCTGCTGAGAATGACTATAATCGGGAAGGAACTACGGAATCATGAAGCTTAATACATATTCGATCATTGCGGTCTGCAAAGAAACCGGATGCATGGGCGGCGCCGCCGCGTCTTATTTCCCCGGACTGGGGGCATTTTCACCATATATCCGCCTTTCCCACGGCGTGATCGCGTCTCAGGGATGGGTGAACCCCTTTCTGAATGAGGAAGTCATGGGAAGGATCGAGCGCGGTGAAACCGCCGAAAGTGCACTGCATCAGGCACTGCAGGAAGATAAGGGGAAGGAACTGCGCCAGATCTCTGTTGTAGATTACCTGGGAAATACCGCAGCCTACACCGGAAGTGAAAATGATCCGGTAAAGCTGCATCTGCGTGGAGACGGTTACGTCATTGCCGGAAATATCCTGACCGGGGAGGACGTTATTCACGAAATGGAACGGGCATTTTTATCGGCAGAGGGCTGCCTCTCCGACCGTCTTATGGCTGCTCTTCTGGCTGCTGACAGCAGGGGCGGTGATCGTCGTGGAAAAATGGCTGCCGTCCTGCGTGTGGACAAAATTCAGGGATTTCCCTATATTGACTTTCGGGTAGACGACCATCCGGAAGCGGTAAAACATCTGAATGATATCTATCAAAAACATAAGACTCATATATTTGAAACCTATGACAACTGGGTAGAAAATGTACGGCAGGGAATCAAGGGCTGAGGATTTTCAGGTGGAAATAGGAACGTACATTTTTGAAAATAAAAAATCAGCGGAACTACAAAAATATAAAGACAGAGGTAACAGCAGAAATGAATGTATATCATGATCTTAAGGAATGGCAGAATAAATTAACGGATATCCGGCGTTATCTCCACCAGCACCCGGAAGCCAGCATGAAGGAGTATCAGACCGCGGCATATATCCGGGAATACCTGGACCGCCAAGGCATTCCCTGGAGGGAAGCCGGAGCCACCGGCACTGTAGCGGTCGTGACGGGCCGGGAGGACGGACCGGTGATCGGACTGCGGGGCGACATTGACGCCCTAGAGATGGAGGAGCTCAATGACTTCCCCTATTGTTCCCGTCATCCCGGGGTGATGCATGCCTGCGGGCACGATGGACATACGGCCGCTCTGCTGTGCGCGGCGGAATATCTGTATGCCCACAGGGATGAGCTTCCCGGAACCGTAAAGCTGATCTTCCAGCCCGGAGAGGAAAACGGTGAGGGCGCTGCCTCCATCGTAAAAAGCGGAGAGATCGATGATGTGCAGGGCATCTTCGGTCTCCATGTGTCCAGCTCCCTGCCCACAGGACAGGTGACCATCCGGAAGGGTGTCATGTCCTCGGCAAATGACCGGTTCCAGATCTGGATCACCGGAAAGGGCTGCCACGGCTCCACCCCCCAGAAGGGAGCGGATGCTCTTCTGGCGGCTGCTTCCCTGGCCCAGACACTGCAGAGCGTTATCAGCCGGGAGAGTGATCCATTGAAGCCAACGGTTATGACCATTGGGATCTTAAAAAGCGGGACTGCATTTAATATCCTGCCGGAGCATGCCTATATGGAAGGGAGCATCCGGGTTCTGGAAGAGGCACAGCGTGAAAAGAACCGGGACATCATCCGGCGCATGGCGGAATCTACGGCGGCAGCTTATTCCTGCACTGTCAGGACAGATTTTACCTGTACCGCAAAAATCGTATATAATGATGAAGCATTGACAGACCTGGCAGTCACGGCGGCTGAAAAGCTTCTGGGCCGCGAGCAGGTCGGCGAACAGGAACTGAGTCTGGGTGCGGAAGACTTTGCAGAATATCTTGCGGTATCACCTGTCACCTATATGAACATCGGTTCCCGCAATGAAGCGCTTGGGATCACCGCGCCGCACCATCACGGAGAGTTTGATATTGATGAGGCGTGCCTGCCGGTCTGCGCGGGGATGTATGTGCAATTTGTGTATGAATATTTTAATATGGGGAAATAGCATAATACCAAATAGGAGTGTGGACTAAAGGTGGTCTGCACTCCTTTTTCGTATTATCCTGACGCCTTTCACAATAATGTCATATGCAACCTACTATTACGTTTGACTAACCGCAGCCCCGCCACCTATAATGTGAAAGAATAAAATCTGACGCAAGGAACGAGGTGAAACACATGAAGCAGCACAGGTTCTGGGCATGGGCGGCCGTTTTCTGCATGGTCATGGTATTTTATACCGGCTATGAGCACAAGTAAATCGTTTTTAATGAATGAAAAACTTACAGCAGGAGGAAAATTATGAGCGATATTTTGAAAATGAAAAACGTAGTTTTATTTGCAGGCGGGGTTTTATTTGGAACGGCAGGGATCAAAGTGCTCTCCGGGAGAGACGCGAAAAAAGTATATACGAACTGTACCGCAGCCGTACTGCGGGCGAAGGACTGTATCCTGGATACGGTGACAACAGTACAGGAGAACGCGGAGGATATCCTGGCCGAGGCGAAGCAGATCAATGAGGAGCGCGCCGTGGAGGAGGCATCCTGTGTCGTGGAAGATGAACCTGTGGAAGATGCCGGTTCTGCGGAAAGCGTTGTGAAGGCGGCAGAAGCAGCAATGAATTATAAGGAAGAGGCGGAATAAGTGAAATTCACAATCAAGCATGAAATCTCCGGAAGGCTCCGCATCCATCTCCATGCCGCCCGGCTGACCTGCCGGGAGGCGGACTGTCTGCAGGCCTGTCTGGAAGCCGCCCCGTTCGTCACCCGCGTAAAGGTCTATGAGCGCACAGCGGACGCGGCAATCTGTTATACCGGAGGCCGGAATGCGCTTCTCCGTATCCTGTGCCGCTATCAAGCGGAGGAAGCTGAAGCATCCGGAACGGCTCCCATCCATTCCGGGCGGGAGCTGAATGCAGCCTATCAGGAAAAGCTGGCCAGCCAGGTACTCCTTCGGATGTGTACGAAGCTGTTCCTGCCCGCTCCGATACGCGCGGTATGGACTGCCGTAAGAGCCTGGCGGTATATCCGTAAAGGAATCCGCAGCCTTTTCAGAGGCAGCCTGGAGGTATCCGTGCTGGATGCCGCGGCTATCTCGGTCTCATTGCTGCGCCGGGATATTGATACCGCCGGATCTGTCATGTTCCTGCTGGGCATCGGCGAGATCCTGGAGGAGTGGACACGCAAAAAGTCCGTTAACGACCTGGCCCGGAGCATGTCCCTCAACGTCCGGAAGGTCTGGCTGAAAACCGGCGGCCGGGAGGTGCTGGTCGATTCGAAAGAGATTTCGGCAGGCTGTCAGGTCGTAGTACATATGGGAAATGTGATCCCATTTGACGGAAATATAACGGAAGGAGAGGGAATGGTCAATCAGTCCTCCCTGACCGGGGAAGCCCTGCCGGTGCGCAAAGGGATTTCCAGCTATGTGTATGCGGGGACGGTTTTGGAAGAGGGCGAATTTACAATAGAGGTCCGCCATACTTCGGGCGCGACCCGGTATGAAAAGATCATCGCCATGATCGAAGAATCGGAAAAGTTAAAGTCCTCCCTGGAAGGCAAAGCGGCACGGCTGGCCGACCGGCTGGTTCCTTATACTCTTGCCGGAACCGGACTTACCTGGCTCGTCACAGGAAATACAACAAAGGCATTGGCTGTATTGATGGTCGATTTTTCCTGCGCGCTGAAGCTTGCCATCCCGATTGCCGTTTTATCCGCCATCCGGGAAGCAGGAACCCACCGGATCACCGTAAAAGGCGGCAAATACCTGGAAGCTGCCGCGGAGGCCGAGACCATTGTATTTGATAAAACCGGAACACTGACAAAGGCTCGGCCCACCTTGAAAATGGTGGTTCCCTTCTGCGAAGGGGATGAAAATGAACTGCTCAGAACCGCGGCCTGCCTGGAAGAGCATTTTCCACATTCCATGGCAAAGGCAGTGGTCCGGGCTGCGCAGGAGCGCGGGCTGGATCACGAGGAAATGCATTCTCATGTGGAATATATCGTAGCACATGGGATCTCATCACAGATTGACGGGAAGAAGGTGGTCATCGGCAGCGCGCATTTTGTATTTGAAGATGAAAAATGCCGGGTTCCCGAAGGATACGAAGAGCGTTTTGCAGATCTGCCGAAGGAGTATTCTCATCTGTATCTTGCCGTAGAAAGTCGGCTGACCGCAGTCCTCTGCATCGAAGACCCGCTGCGGGAAGAGGCTGCATCGGTCATACTGGCTCTGAAAAAGGCCGGCTTTAAAAAAGCTGTCATGATGACCGGAGACAGTGAGCGGACGGCTGCGGCGGCTGCGGAAAAAGTAGGTGTCGATGCATATGACTCCGAGGTGCTTCCGGAGGATAAGGCACGCTTTATCGAAGCGGAAAAAGCCGCCGGGAGAAAAGTGGTGATGGTCGGCGACGGTATCAACGATTCCCCCGCACTTTCCGCGGCAGACGTAGGGATCGCTGTCAGCGACGGCGCGGAAATCGCGAGGGAGATTGCGGACATTACCATATCCGCCGATAAACTGGACGATCTGGTGACCTTAAAGCTCCTCAGCAATGCTTTGGTCCGGCGTATCCGGCACAATTACCGGCAGATCGTGGGAATCAATACCGTATTGATCCTGCTGGGAGTCAGCGGAATCCTGCAGCCCGCGGTTTCCGCAACCCTGCATAATCTGTCCACTCTGGGGATCAGCCTGCAGAGCATGCAGAACCTGTTAGCGGAAAAGAAACCCTAAGCAGTAAATGCTGTACCGATTATTTTTGTTTCCTGATCAGCGCCTTCAAGGCTTCATAACTTTCCGCGCTGATCAGGTGCTCTATCTCGCAGGCATCCTCGCTTGCGGTCTCCTCATCTACTCCGAGCCCAGTCAAGAGCTTCCGGACAGTATCGTGCCGTTCATAGATTTCCCCGGCAATCTCTTTTCCCCTGTCTGTCAGGTGCACCTCTCGCGTTTTATCATCCAGAAACAGGTATCCTTCTTCTGACAGGGCTCTCAGCGCAACCGAAACCGTTGGTCGTGAAACCTTCAACTGAGCAGCGATGTCGGCGCCATGCACTTTCTTTCGTTTTGAAATCGTATAGATTGCTTTCAGATAATCTTCTACGGTCTTTTTTTGTTTCATTCTCTGTCGCCTCAATACATTAAAGCTAATTTTTATTAGTTATCTCTAACCTATATTTGAAAAAATTGGTATCATAATCCCATTCATACATATGCTTCCAGTATATTGATCAATGCGCTTGCGCTGCTGCTGTGGGAACGTTCCAGGATCGTGTTGGTGTGCTCCGATTCCGCGACTGCGCATCGCACCATCTTATGTGATGCCGTGGCAGTAAACAGGATCATCAGATCCGGATTGCCGATCTTATGGTTCAGGTCCGTTTTCATTTTTGTGAAAACCTTTGCCTTGCAATGATATCTTTTACAGATTTCTTTATACTGTGTCTCCATACGCTCATGTCCGCCAATGATCACTACACTCATTTCATGATTCCTTTCTTTTAATTAGTCCTAACTAACTTTAGATTTTAAAAAAACTGCCGGAAAAATTGGAATGCCCTTTGGGTATACCTTATTGAACGAAATCCGGCAGCCTAAAGTTTTTATGATAGTTTCTTATTAGTGTATCCGCACTTTAATTAGTTATTGCTAACACATTTATTACAATACCACCATTTTTTCCATTTGTCAATTACTTCCATGCTATTTATCCCATTCCATATCCTCAAATCGGATCAAAAGCACATCCCCCCACTTCTCTGCCAGTTCCCGGCATCCGTCCGTAAAACCGCTTTTTGAAAACAGGATCAGCACATTTTTCTTATAATGGAACAATGTGCTCTGGTGCTGAAGTTCTTTCAGCTCCGCTTCCGAGGTCAGCTCATTTCTCCACTTGCACTCCGCAAAGATGGCTTCGCCCTCCTCATTGTCCGCAAGGATATCAATCTCTGTCTGCCGCTTCTCCACCGGATCATTGCCCCACCATCGGCCCATATCCTGAAAGTCAACCGGCAGGTTCCCTTTGAGATTCTCCTGCCACAGGTACTGCTTGCAGATCTCCTCAAACACGAAGCCCATGTATGCCGGGATCTGCTTCTCTACCCGCTGATACACCCTGTCCCCGGCACCCTGCCCGATCAGGGACAGGTTCGCCGGAACAAAACGATACCAGAACTGAAACATACTGTCCGACAGCTTATAGATCGTCTTTCTGGAGCGCTCTGCCTTATAAGGAAATTCCTTCTCAATGATGCCGATGGACATCAGCTTGGAAATGTAATTGCTGGTCGCCCCCGTGTCATTCAGTCCGGAAGCCCCGGATATCTCGCTGATCTTGCTGGATCCGGTGGCAATGGCTTTGATGATCGCGTTATACTGCATCGGCTCCCGGCATTCCTGCTTGATCAGGTTTCCCGGCTCCTCAAACAAATACGCCGACATTTCAAAAAAGTTGCTTTTGATATTGTCCTCCATCGACCTTCTGTCATCCAGCTTCGACATATACAGCGGAATCCCCCCTGTAATCCCATAAGCCAGAGCGAGCTCCTGCTTGTCAAAATGCTGGTAATATCTGCTGCACTCGGCAAATGTAAAGGGCCGGATCTTCATCTGCGCCGTCCTTCTCCCGTACAGCGGGCTCTGGTAACCCAGTACCTGGTTCTCCATAAAGGAAAGAGAGGAACCACACAGAATGAGCATCAACTTGGATTTCAAAAACTTGTGGTCGATAAAGGAGGCCAACAGTGAGGAAATCCCGCCGTAGCAATTCGCCAGATACGGATATTCGTCGATCACAAGTATGACCCGCTCCTCCTTCGACATCCGGTAGATCAGCTCCAGTGCCTCATTGAAATCCCGGAACACGGTTCCAATCTCCACTCCCGTAAAGACAGACATGATACTGGCGCTCAGGATCTCCAGATTCTGCTTCTCATTGGAATCAATCCCCGGGTAAAAAACAGCCTTCTTGTCCTTGATAAACTCACTGATCAGCGTCGTCTTGCCGACCCGCCTTCTACCATAGATCACAACAAACTCAAATGCATCACTCTGATACAGCCTCTCCAGCGTCCCCATTTCCCGTTCTCTTCCGATAAACATCCTGCCACCTCACTTTTTATATTACTCAGGCCAAAATAGCTGTGTTATGATTAACTTAATCATAAAAAAGTAAATTATATTTAACCTTATTATGGTATATTATAGTAAAAAAGTCAAGAAAGTATTCTTGTATTTTTACATATTGACCTTGTAAATAAAACAATGTATCATAAATTTAAAATTATATTCTGCAGGGAGGTATCATCAAGGATGAATGAAAAACGAACAAAGCGATATCTTGTCATCTTCTTTTTTCTGATCGTTGTTCTGTGTGCTTATTTTATGATTTCGGGTAAATCGACTGAAAGCGGCAATTTAGCCGATGAGCGCAATACCAGTAATACTACATATGCGCAATTTAAAACAGGACAGCAGGCAATACTGAATGAGGCAGACAAGGAAAAAGTGAAACAGGCCGACTTAGAAAGGAGTTTGCAGGAAGTGATCCAGTTAATTGTTGAAGGCAGCGATTCGCTGGTCAGTATCCAGGACTTCAACAGTGCTGATTTTTCCGCTTCTGCTGTTTCCGTAACCTTATATACCGAACAGGGAAATGACATCTCCCAAGAGCAGCGGGATGGAATTGTAAGGACGATAGCCGGCAGCATGGAGGGTCTGCCCCAAGATAACATTACCATCAATATCAGTGCCCCTGAAGCTTAAATTGTATCACACGGAGCGGCAGATCAATCTGCCGCTCCGTATCTATTTCTGCGAAGTAACGAACTTACATGGATATTTAACGGCCGCTGTGAGAATCAAAGCCCCGTATCTGTCTGCGGCAGCCGATACTGATATTCGGTGATTTTTTCCAGACCGTCCTCAAGCACCCGGTTGCCCAGATAGCGGATGCCCCCATCCTCCCGGATCTGCAACGTCAATACATGGCTCATCACGCAGTCTTCCCCCATGGCTTCACAGACCGCGTCGATCGTAAGCGACGTTGTTCCGTCCGGATTTTCCTGAATCTCTCTCACCTCCGGGATGGAATTGCTGAACCGGTTGGCCATGTACGTCAGCGGCCCTAATCGCTTCCATCCATAGGTCTGTTTTTCCCCGTCATATACCGCGTACCTGGTAAGCTCTTCCGCGGTTACAGGCAGATATTCTGTGATCAGCGTTTCAAATTCTTCTTTCGGGATCCCGTCCGCATAGGTTCCCAACCCCATTGGCTTTTGATATTTTAAAGCAAATAAATACTCGTACAGGCCGTTATAGTCCAGTTCTTCCAGATGCCCGGCATCCCAGTTCGAACGAAGCAGGTTGTTGCCCAGATACCCGATGGGAAGCAGGTATTCTTCCGCGATTCTTATGTACTCTTCCTCCATGGGCTTTACCCGGAGCAGATTGTTTCCGTTCGCAAGTTCCGTCACATCCGGGTATTCGGGCATGCAATATTCATAGGCAAACCAGCCTTTCTCCGTGTATTTCCAGTCTTTGATCCTGTTGAGCGAGCTGTCTGCGATCGCCGGATCGTCTTTCGCGTTCCATGTGGATATCGTATCGATCACATACAGATCCGTACCGTCAAAAAGGAACCGGCTCCTGTTGATCCCTCCGCCTGCAGTGATAGAGTAGAGCGTCAATTCACCTTCTCTTCCATCCAGGCATTTTTCCAGGAACTGTTCCATTTTTTCATAATTTCCCATGGTGTAGTGAAAGCCCGCGGCAGTCACGGGGCAGCCGGTCTCCTGCAGGGCTTCATACATTTTAGAAATGGATTCCCTGTCTGGTGTGGGATTGAGCGAGTCCCCTTTGTCTGATTCCGCATAAATGCTGCGGATCAGCTCCATGGCTTTTTTGCAGTCGGCTTCTGCTTCCTCCTCTGCGGATTGCGAGAGCGGGAGATTATAGCCCTTTTCCAACGCTTCCTCCATTCCGGATTGCTCGCGCTCCATGAATGCTTCTGTAAAATCTTCATCCGCATTGATATCTTCCTGAGCGTCTGTTACTATAGATTGAGTTTTCTTACCCTGCGCCGTGTCCACTTTATGGTCATCACTGCATCCGGCTGTTACAGACAGGGTCACTGTCAATATTAGAAAAAGGATCATTCTGTTTTTCTTTTTGATCGTCATGCTGCCTGATCTCCTTTTGTTTCTGCCTCTGTATTTTACAGCAATAGAAATGGGAAGTCAATATGACAGCAAAAACCGCACAGCCTGTCTGTGTAAAAAAGTGTTCGTCCTGTTGTGTTTCTTTCGGAAGTATAATATAATAAACAGAAAAATGAACATCCGAACTATTTCAGATGATAGGGCTGGAAAGGAGTCGGAGCTTATGGAAAAACGGCAGGAATATTTCCTGATGAACAGTGATGAAAAAGTAATGCTGTTTACATCTGAGAGAAATGAATATGGAGAGGTATTGCTGGAAGAGCAGGAGGTTTTCGGCATTTCGCTCCCGCCGGGATTTGAGGATATCCAGAGTTTTATCGCGCACCGGCAGGCTCCGAAGCACAGGAAGCACATCCTGAAGCTTTTGCGCCGGGCTGGATGCGAGGATCTGGAAGGATTTCTCCGGGTGTCCAAGGCGTTAAGCCTGAATGATACTTTCTGGGTCAAACCCACCAAGAGCCGATTGTGCTGGAAAGAAGTTTCGCTTTACCAAAATGATTTCAATGAAGTGATCGCGCAGATTGCGTTTGACGGCGGAGATTATGAAACTGATTTTTCTTCCACATCGCCGGAATACGGGACAGACGGATCCTATGCAAAATGCTGGATCCGCCGGAAAGAACCACAGCATGGGCTGGATTCATCACAGAGCGCGCCAAGTCCATCTGCGTCCTGTAATATATACTTGCTGAAAACCGGATCCGATACCTGCGGGATCGAGCCCTTTTCCGATTTTTATGCTTCGCAGCTCGCGGAGGTGATCTGTCCGGAGGCGGTACATTATGAGATCGGAGAATGGCATGGAAAGATTGTTTCCTTTTGCCCATTGTTTACATCCGAAGCAAAAGGGTATGTTCCGGCAATCAAAATGTTAGATGGACGGAAACATAATAAAATCTCCTATCTGATGGAATATTTTTCTGAAATAGGGCTTGAGGATACGTTCCGCAGAATGATCGTACTGGACGCGCTGATCGTAAATGAAGACCGCCATGCGGGAAATTATGGCTTTATGGTGGACAACCGGACACAGGAAATTCTTGGTATGGCGCCGATGTTTGATCACAACCGCAGTCTTTTGTACGGCTGCAGATTGCCGGAGGAAGTACCGGAGTATCTAAAGCAGCAGCTTCCAAGAATTGGGACGGACTTTAATACCGCGGCTCACAGCCTGCTGACCCCGCAGCTTAAGCAGGAATTGCTGAACCTGAAAGGATTTCATTTTCGGCGGGATGGGGAATTTGATCTTCCAGAGGAGCGGATGCTCATGCTGGAACAGGTTGTGAACCGCCAGATCTGCAATATTCTAAACGGGACAAGATTGTATCATTACAAGAGGTAGAATGATTGCCATCACATTGCTTCAACATTGAATGTGACAGGCCGGATCCCATCCGTACAGCACACAATCGTCTGGCCGTCCCTGCGGTTCCACGGTGTATATGTAGCGCCCAGCGAGACGGCCTCTTCCATTCTTGGTCAAATATACCGGTTCTCCTTTATGACAATTCTTCAGGACTTCATTATAATTTCTCAAATCAGATACTGGTAAAATATTTGCCATATTCTTTTAGCGCCTTCCTTGATTTCATATTATTTCTGCTGCTTTTATTATACCCAAAAAGTCGTAATATTTAACGTAAATTTTTACAGCTTCTATTGAACATTTTTTAGCGGTTCTATAATTTACTAAATTCACACCGGTATACTACCCTCACGCACAGCGCCCCATACCACGCCACAATATCTGATATTCATTTTACAGTGTGGTGAGCAGATTATTCTACATATTTTTTATAAACTACTCCTCAGTACCAATTCCAAGCAATAATTTATCAAAATCACTTTGATACAATCCGTCCTGAATAACTCTATACTTTTCAAACTCACTCTCAGCAAAACTTTTAGCGATTTCAGCTGATACCCTTCCTTTATCTCTCAATACATCCTCCTCATTGAACTCAAGAAATACATCCAGTCTTTTCGCCCAATCCTCCATGGTCATAGGAATCTGCCGTCTTGCCTGTCTCTCCGCATAGTCCAGATACATGGTGACAAACTGATTTAAATCCTGCATTTCCCCTTTTGTCAAATAATTCTTTGCTAATCCGATACCCCACAGAGATAATCGCGTCAAGATTATAAAATTTCATCCTGTATTTTTTTCCATCAGAAGCAGTTGCCGAGGATTCCTCGGTAACTGCTTCCGCACTCAGCTCTCCGCTGGCAAAAATATTTTTTAAATGCAGGCTTATATTGTCTGTTGAACAATCAAAAAGCTGCGCCATACTTTTTTGTGTCAGCCATACGTCTTCATCGTGAACCCTGACCTCAATACCATCTTCACTATTCTGCTTTGTAAATACCAGAAAGTCCGTGGTACTGTTTCTAATCTGTAATTTTTTATCCATAAAGTCATCCAATCCTATTTATAACAATCAATTATTACTATCCCATCTCTTTGTCTATACCCTACAGTCATCCCATCCATGCTCCTTAGAGACGGACAAACCACAATTTTCTTTTGTCTTCCCCTCTTTCTGACCATAATAGAATCTGAAAAAACATCAATATCATACCCCTCCGCCAGCGACAGCGCTGCTCGGTTGAGCCATGGATTGTCATTTCGTCTGGTATCAATCTGTGTACAATCCAGCGCAAATTCCATCACCAGCATGTCCGTTATAAAATCATAACCCAGATTCACATTTTCCGCATTAATATGTCTACATCCGTTTCGGGCAAATTTTGAATGATATGGTTTTCCTCTCCTGCTAAAGCTTTTGTAACCCCCAATAATATAAAGTTATTGTGTCTATCTTAATTATCTCTTTTCACAAATTATATCTCTATTTGTCAAAAAATGCCAACAATTCTGTGATATTGACATCAAAAAGTTCTTCGCTCCGGCAAGCAGCAGCGCAATGCCCAATCCCTCTATCTTTCCCAAAAAGAATTATGGCATATTGGGAATCCCATTCCAAATATGCCATAATCAAACCAAAGGATATGCAGTTTTTCAATGTTTATTCTCAGATCCTGGTTCCTTACTTTTCTGCCAGCTTAAAATACAGCCGCATCGCACCATACTCTCCCAGCTCCATGGGAACCGGAACGCCTGCATGCATCAGGGCATTTCCGTCAAATATCTGTCCTTCCATACCTTTGCGGTCCACCCGGGGCTCCGCGCCGGTATAAGGCTTCACGTCCCGCGCCTCCGCCTCGCACCGGTACACTCCGTCCGGCAGAAGCCCTCTGCATCGGATATACGTAAGCGGCGCGTTTCCATGCGCATCCAATGACACTACATTCAGCAGCATCTCCGTCTGGTCTTTGGAAACAAAGCACCAGGCCGCGGCCTCCCGGTCTGTCTCAGGATCGTGGAGACGGTAATAGGTTCCCTGGTTGATCAGCTCCCAATACATTTTGTAATCCTTGATCTGCTGCCTGATCTCTTCCTTCTCCGCTTCCGTGAGCAGTTCCAGATCCAGTTCATAGCCGAAGGTGCCTGCCATGGCAACGACGCCCCTTGTCCGAAGCTTCGTCGTCCTTCCGGTCTGGTGGTTGGGCACTGCGGATACATGGGAGCCCACCGCGGAAATGGGATAGCCGAAGGAGGTTCCATGCTGGATCCGGATCCGCTCGATGGCATCCGTATCGTCGCTGCACCAAATCTGGGGAGTATAGTACAGCATTCCCGCGTCAAATCTGCCGCCGCCCCCGCTGCAGCCCTCGATCAGAATGTAGGGATATCGTTTTACCAGACGTTCCAGGAAGTCATAGACGCCCAGCACATACCCGTGCATCACCTTTCCGTAATTCTGGTATGCCGAACTCCGGACACCATTGCAGATCCGTTCCGGCCATCCGGGCGCGTTTCCCGATTCTGTCAGACTGGCGTATACATCACAGATGCTGCGGTTCATATCCATTTTGATATACTCCACATTGGCCGAATCAATGACTTCCGCAATCTGCTGAAACACATGATCCACCACTTCTTTTCTGGAAAAATCCAGTACAAGCTGATTGCGGCATCTGACCGGACTGCGTCCCGGAATCCGGAAGGTCCAGTCCGGATGTGCCCGGAAAAGGTCACTGTCCTCATTCACCATTTCCGGCTCAATCCAGATGCCGAATTTTAATCCCCGGGCGTTGATCTTTTCCACAAGCTCAGGCAGTGTGCCGCCCAGCTTCTTTTCATTGACTGTCCAGTCGCCCAGGCCGCTGTTGTCGTCGTCCCGCTTGCCAAACCAGCCGTCGTCCAGAACCAGCATTTCCACCCCCAGCTCCGCCGCCTGCTCTGCAAGCTTCAGGATTTTTTCCCCGGTGAAGTGAAAATACGTAGCTTCCCAGTTATTGATCAGCACCGGCCTTCTTGCGTTCTTATAGCTCCCCCTGCATACATGGTTTCGGATCATCTCGTGGTAAATGTGGGACAATGCCGCCAGCCCGTGCGCCGAATATGCCATCGCCGCCTCGGGCGTATACAGGCATTCTCCTGGGACCAGCGGATAATCCATCATTTCGTCCAGCATCCCCATCTGCATGCGGGTCTGCCGGTACTGGTCCTGCTCCGCTTCAAAGCTGAAATTGCCGCTGTATAAAAGAGACATCCCATAGCAGCCGCCGGCCTCCTCCGTGATCCCCCGCTCCGCAAGGATCACAAACGGATTGTGCTGGTGGCTGGAGGTTCCCCGCCTGCTGCCGAAGCTCTGCTTTCCGTGCATCACCGGCACCCGCTCCAGGTTCCGCTCCATGGTATGCCGCCCGTGGAAATGCAGCAGGTCATAGTCGCCTCGGAGGAAATCCAGAGTACTGCTGAATGCTTTATTGATATAAATATTTCCGGTTCCGGTATTTTTTATGACCGCGCTCCGGGTGATCACATCCAGCTCCGGCAGGATCCCGTATTTTAGTATGACTTCCACACCGGCATTCTGATCCGCAAGGGTGATCTCCACCGTATACGCTCCCCGGCTTCCGCTACAGGAATCCTTCCCTGTGGAATCCTCCGCATTTCCATCGAAATACCGCTCGTCCCAAAAACGCGGTCTCTCTCCGGCTTTCTCCGCTTCACCTGCGCTCTGCCCTCCGAAGTATTTTTGTTCTTCCTGCAGAGCCTCCTCCGTATCATATACCGCCGGCATTCCAGGAACCGCGTACTTTCCTGTGCGGACCGTATGACTCCGGTAGCGCAGATCAGCCCCGAATACCCCTTCCTCATTGCGCAGGCTGAACGCCGGACTCCGAAAGTCTCCGGTTCCATAGCAGGGGAACTCCTGGGGGAGGAAGTCCAGGGACATGCCCCGGTCTCCCTCCGCGTCATATGGATTTCCCGCGAATCCGCGGTCATAATACTGGAGCAGATAGCTCATGTCATGTTCCACTCTTGCTCCATAATACAAATGCAGCAGAAAGCCCAGCGGATGGATGCCGATCTGATAAGTCGTATGCTTTGTCTGTATCGTGATTGTTTTCATGAGCTGTTTCCTCCTCGTTATTGTTCACCGGCCAGCCGATCCCCGCACCGGCCGGCCAGCAAACAGCAGCTTTTCCTACCCGTGTGTCTTTTATTTTCCTCCGGTCATGGCCACGCCTTCGATGAACTGCTTCTGGAATACCAGGTACAGCGCCACCATCGGCAGCATTGCCAGGAGCGAGCCTGCCATCAGTACCGGATAATTGGTGCTGAACTGTCCGTTCAGGCTGGAAAGTCCGGCTGACAGCGTCGTCGCGTTGATATCCGTATTTACGATCAGGGGCCACATCAGGTCCGTATACGCAAACACGGCGGTGAATACGGTCAGGGCCGCAACCGAGGACCGGGTCAGCGGGAACATGACCTTATAGAAGGTCTGCCAGCGGTTGCATCCGTCCAGATACGCCGCCTCCCCGATCTCATCCGGGATCCCCATGTAGGCCTGCCTTAAGAAAAATGTCCCGAACGCACTGACGATTCCCGGAAATACCAGCGCAAACAGCGTATTGGTCGCGCCCAGCTTTGCGATCATCTGATACTGCGGGATAATGAAGATCTGCCCCGGTATCATCTGCTGTACGATGATCAGCGTAAACAACACATTTTTTCCTTTGAAATTTAATTTTGCAAATGCATATCCTGCCATGGAGCAGAAAGCCACCGCGCAGACCACGCGGATCACGATCATCAGGATCGTGTTCAGATACAGCTTTCCGAAGGGCAGAAGGTCGGTCGCCTTTGCGAAGGAATCCATATTCCAGTTCGACGGCAGGATCGTCGGCGGAATCTGCATGACCTCCGCATTGGTCTTAAACGCAGTGAGCAGCATCCAGATAAATGGAAAGATCATGATGACTGCTCCGATGATCAATGCCACATAGGTAAACAATGTGGACATTCCCTGTTTTTTCTTCATCCTGTATACCTCCATAATATGTAACCACTTGCGTAGCAAGTGATTGCCTGCTGAATGTAACCACTTGCGTAGCAAGTGATTGCCTGCTGAATGTAACCACTTGCATAGCAAGTGATTGCTTGCCCGCCATCTGCGAAGCAGATTTTTAATGCGGGCAATTCCCGTATCATTTTTTCATACGATACTTTACACTACTCTATGTAACCAATCTGCGCAGCAAATTGATTGTCGTTTTTATACCTCGTAGTTCACCCATTTTTTCTGTCCGATAAACTGGAGCAGTGTGACAACACCAATCAGTACGACGGTCCAGATCACGATGGCAGACGCATATCCGCGGTTTCCTGAGATAAAGGATTCACGGTAGAACAGATAGATCAGCGACTGCGCCTTTCCCAGCGCCGGGTTGCCCTCTCCGACCATCATATACAGCAGGTCATACACCTTCAGGGACGCCATCAGACGCATGATCAGTACCACGAACAGCGTCGGCGACACCATCGGCAGCGTGATATACCAGAACTGCTGCAGTTTGCTGCAGCCGTCCAGGCTGGCCGCCTCATAGTAGCTCTTGGACACGTTCTGGATGCCGGAAAGCAGAAGCACCGCGTCATATCCCAGCGCGCTCCAGATCGCCACGATTGCGACCGTGATGATGACTACATTGGGATCCGTGATCCAGTCCACACTGGTATGGAATACGGTATTGATGATCCCGTATTCCGAGTTGAACATCCACTTCCACACCATGGCAACCGCTGCCGGAGCCACAACCATGGGCAGGAAGAAGATCGCACGGAACACGACCTTTCCCCTGATCTTCGCATTCAGCAGGACCGCGATCACCAGTGCCAGCAGGACTCCTACCGGCACGGTCAGGATACAGAAGAACACGGTATTCCACGTGGCCCTCAAAAACTCTTCGCTGGTAAACATTTTGATATAATTGCTCAGTCCAACGAATTTATGTACGCCAAATACCTTGGCATTGGTAAAGCTTAAATAAATCGTCTGAAGAAACGGATATACGTTCAGGACGAGCAGACCAATGATGGTCGGCGCTACCAGAAGATATCCCCAGAAATGATCCTGGTCTATTTTCCCATTTTTCCTCATTTGGAAATCCTCCTTTATATGTAACCAATTTGCGCAGCAAATGGATTGCCTGAATCAATACTCCTCGATCGCCTCGGTCACGGAATCCTGCATTTTCTGGATTCCTTCATCCACAGTCAGGGTTCCCGCATAGATATCAAGCATGATCTGCTCTACCCTCGGCTCCCAGTCCGGACGTGACGGATTGTTGACATATTTTACGCTGTAGTCAAAAGCATCAATCAGATTGCCTACGCTGAGTTCATATCCCTTGTCTGCAAATGTCTGTACCCAGGTTTCTTCCAGTCCGTTGTATGCCGGGATCGCTACACCGGATTCTCCCTGGATCCTCTGCCCTTCCTCAGAACCAAGGAATGCCAGGAAATCCATTGCAAGCTCTTTGTTCTTGCCTTCCGCCGCCGTTGCATAGGAAACGCTGTTGGAAATGACTGCGCGTCCGTCGCCGTCTGCCGGATCCGGGCATTTCGGTAGCACTGCCACATCCCATTTTCCATTCATATCCGTATAAGTGTTGCACAGGTTGGCCAGATCCCAGTTGCCTGCATAGTACATTGCGCCCTCACCGGAGAAAAACAGCTCAGATGCACCCGTATTCGCGAACTGTGCCTGAGTCGGACACCAGTCGTTGTTCTGGATATTTACAAAATACTTGATCGCGTCCGCAGTCGCCGGATCCGTATAGTTTGCTTTCGTGCCGTCCTCATTTAAAATCGTTCCGCCGTTCTGGTATACGAAGTTCCAGTAGCCGAGCTGATCATGTGAAAATCCCATATATCCGTATTTTCCGGTCTTCTCGTAAATCTGGGCGGAAGCATTTTCCATGTCCTCCCAGGTCCATTCTTCCGTCGGATATTCTACCTCCGCCTGGTCAAAAAGCTCTTTATTGTAGAGAAGCGCGATCGTATCCTTGTCCTTCGGCACGCCGTATACCTTGCCATCGCTTCCCTTCGCATTTGCTACGGCGATCTCGGAATAATCGGACTCATTGATGATCTCGGAGCAGTCCGCCAGGATTCCATTATCCGCGTATTTAAACATCTGATTGGAATGCATCCAGAAAATGTCAGGCATGGTATTGCTTGTCGCCGCGCCCTCCAGCTTGGTCCAGTACTCATCCCATCCGGTCGCCTGCACTTCGATGCTCACGTCCGGGTTCTTCTCTGTGTACGCGTCTACAATGGCTTCCATTCCCGCCTTCTGTCCGGAATCCCAGATCAGGAAGATCATCTTACCGCTCTTTGCTCCTCCGTCGCTTCCGCCCGAACCATCTGAACCGCAGCCTGCCAGGCATCCCATCACCATCGATGCCGCACAGAATACAGAAATTCCTTTTTTTACCCATTTGTTCATTTTTTCGTTCCTCCCATCCATATTTGCAACTCATCCGCTTACGCAGACTGGAAATGCGGGCAATGCCGCATCTAAAAATGGCATCAACAAATATACCCAAATCAAACATTTTTCATTTGAGGCCAAAAATACATATAAAATTTTCTTATAACTGAATTTCCTTCGAATCGGCCGATTCTTCCTGACTTTACGCCCATCTCTCCTGGACTGTGTTTATTATATTTTAAGAAATGACTTTTTGAAATATCCAGCGCAATCTAGTTATATACCCTGATGCACATTTTCTTGTCAAAAATGCATATCCATGTGCATTATGGTATATTTCTAAAAATCAAACCGGTGAGTGATTGAATAATCCGATGCTTCATGATAAAATGAATAAAATAAATTTCTGCTGTACAGTTGGAAGATCCAGGGATCGTCCAACTGTAAGAATGGGGTGATCCATGGATGAATGACATTTTTTATGTTTTACAGAATCAGACTTTTATTGACCTGTGCATTTACCAGTTCGGGTATGCGCAGAATGACCCTTTATCTTCCTACGGCCCGCATATCCGCTCCCATTATCTGTTTCATTATGTCATCTCAGGCTGTGGGACGCTGCAGGCTACGGATGAGGACGGAGTGGATCATACGTACCAAATCCGCAGCAACCAGGGCTTCCTGATCGTGCCGGGACAGATCACCACTTATACTGCCGATAAGGAGCACCCCTGGGAATATACTTGGATCGAATTTGACGGCATGCACGCAAAGGAGGCGCTCATGCTGTCCGGGCTTTCGATCAACAATCCGGTATATCGATCCTCGGAAAAGATTTATTCCGCCAAGCTGAAGGAATCCATGCTGTATATCGCGCATCATCCCACGGAAACGCCTTTTAACCTGCTGTCCCACCTGTACATGTTCATCGACTGCCTGATGCGTTCCTCCGCATCCAGGACCACGCCGTCCAGCAGCGGGATGAGCACCTATTATCTGGAATGGGCGTTCAGCTATATCGCACAGAATTTTCAGAATGATATCACCATTGCGGGGATCGCGGAATCCTGCAAAATCCATCGGAACTACCTGTGCAAGATCTTCCGGGAGCATGTGGGCGTCAGCCCCCAGGAATTTCTGATCACTTACCGGATGAACAAGGCAGAGCAGCTTCTGAAAACGACCAGTTTGTCCATCAAGGATATCGGCAACGCGGTAGGGTATCCGAACCAGCTGCATTTCTCCAGGGCATTTAAAAATACTTACGGGGTATCGCCGAGCCAGTGGCGCAAAGAGCAGCAGGGCGGGGAGAAAGAGGGGGAGTCTATTTGAAAAAATATAATCACTACGATCTGCATTTTCGCTTTGAAGTAAAGGATGGAATCCATTTTTACAACGCACAGTATATCCATCCGCTCAAGCAACAGCTTGTGCAAAGCTATGCGGCATGTTTTGAACGAGATTTTAATATAAAAGCAGCTATCATTTTTGGAAGCAGTGTCGAATTTCACTGTCACAGCTTCAGTGATCTGGATATCTGCATTGAACGTTATAACACCGAAAAAGGGTTTCGGGACTATCCGCGGGAATATGTAGAAGAGACAGACATTGTGTATTCGGATGCAATCGGAACACGTTTAAAGCAGGAGATTGAGCAAAAAGGAATTGTGATTTTTGACAGGGAGGGTTCTTATGTGTGATATACGTTTATTCAGGTCTGCATATACAGACCTGGAGCTGGCAGAGGAAATCTATCATATTCCAAGGAATGATGAGGCATTTCTGAACGGAATCGCATTTCATTTACAGCAGTCTGTGAAAAAGCTTTTAAAAGCATTTCTGGAATGCAAAGGAGTGCCAGTTCCAAACACCCATGATATATACAGGCTGGTTCGAATGTCCAAGGATAACGGATCCAATATTATTTTAACGGAATGGCTGGAAAACCGCGCCGATACGCTGGCCCGCTGGGAAATGGATACCCGATATAATATGGATGAGCCAGATCATGACCATTCGGCCGCTTCATAAGTTATCAAATCTGGCTCTATAAGTATCTTATTAAGAAACTGTCACACCGCCTCAATGCAAAACGTCACAGGCCGGATTCCATCGGTACAGCAGACAATCGTCTGGCCGTCCCTGCGGTTCCACGGCGTATATGTGGCGCCCTGGGAAACGGCATTTACGCTTCCATAGATATCGATCCAAGCCCATGGGCAAAATCCTTCCGGCATCTTTGCATTTCCTTCGAAAAGAAATGTGTCTCCCGCATTTAATAATGGACATGCTCCCACTTCTGCCCCGTCTGACAGATATTCCTCTGCCAGATCCGGGTGGAAGTCTTTTCTTATGACTGTTATTTTTACTTTTTTCAATGGAGTTATTTCCTTTCTTTATCCCACAAAAGATTTCTATTATCTAAAACCGGATATTCTATAAAAACGAGGCAAATGCAACTGCCCCCGCAACGGTGCAGAGCCCGCTGACCACGATTGCCAGGCTGCTCATGGCTCCTTCAATCTTCCCCATTTCCATCGCCTTCGCTGTCCCCACCGCATGGGAAGCGGTTCCGATCGCGAGCCCCCTGGAAATAGAATGCCTGATCCGGAATACTCTGCACAGGGTCTCTGCGGCCATATTTCCAAACACGCCTGTAATGATGATCACAGCCGTGGTGATCACCGCATATCCCCCCAGTTCCTCTGATACGCCCATCCCGATAGCAGTGGTAATGGACTTGGGCAGCAATGTCACATACTCCTCATGGGTCAGCCGGAAAAGGACTGCCAAAGCGAGGACCGATACCAGGCTCGTCAGCACGCCGGAGAGGATCCCGATGCAGATGGCCGCCGCATGTTTCTTCAAAAGCTCGATCTGCTGGTACAATGGGATCGCCAGGCTGACCGTGGCCGGGGTCAGCAGGTAGCTGAGATATTTTGCGCTGCTGTTGTAGGCGTCATAATCTACTTTGAATACGGCAAGAAATGTGACTACCAGTACAATGGCGATCAGCAGCGGATTCAGGATGGGCAGCTTCCATTTCTTTTTTACCGCCGTTCCGATAAAATAACCTGCCAGGCTGAGAACGACTCCCAATGTGGCGGATTCCAGAAAAAACTCGTTCATCTTTATTTTCCTTTCCTGGGAAATTCAATTGCCTGCTGTTTTGCGCAGGACAAAATTTCCACCTGTACGGTTGGAGGATACATAGAAATTCATATCACTTAAATGATCTGCTTCTGCATCTACGAATCTTTGTGTTTCAGCATAAAATCTGTCACCTTTCCAGTCACAAGCATGACCAGGCAGGTGGTTGCAGGAATGATCACGCACAGCGGAATTACCATTCCCCGCATCTGCTCCCAGGAAACCAGAAGCCCTGCTGCCGGAGGGATGAACATCAGCGGCATGATCTCGATCAAAAATTCCCCCGCCTCCTTCACCTGGTCCAGTCTTACCACTTTGAAAAGCAATAAGGCGAACAACAGCAGCAAGCCGTAAATGCTGGCCGGGATTGGAAGCGGGATGAGATATTTTAACAGCTCGCCGACGCAGGTCACCGACAGGATGATCGCAGATTGTCTGATATATTTCATGAAATAAATTCCCTTCTTTCACATCATTTTGGTAACTGTTCAGAACCGAATTTCCGAAAATATGCTGTACGGTAATTGTATATGTCCTGAACAGATACTATTTTCGTCTTTTTAATATACCAGAAAATGCACTTGCGGGCAATCTGATTTTTTGAAGCCCTGTCTTTTCTCCATTGCGTCATAATCAGCCTTTTACATTTCTATTTTTTTCGGGACTGTTCCTTACTGCCTCCGATCTTATCTGCAGCAATACACAATAAGATCGTGATCACCATGTCAGGCAGTGTATTTCCTGTGAGCATATCCACTCTCATCAGCATACGATAGCATGCAAACCCGATCACCCAGATCACAAGATTGCGCACATACACATTTTCCTCGCTGACATCCCGTTTCAGGATGAAAAAGTCCGCAATCTGGATGGCGATCATGGGGGCAAATACAGAGCCGATCAGGTACAGAAAATCCGTGATGTCTGTCAGAGGCAGGAATACCGCGCCTGCGGTTCCGATGACCGCCGCACCCACAGCCACCCATTTTCCGGAAATCCTGCTGCAGATGGATTCGCTGGATATCCCGGCGGAATATGCGTCGAGAAAGGTGGTGGTAACGGTGGAAAAAACAATGATCAAAAGTCCCGCGATCCCAAGTCCCGCCTTGACCATGATCTGCGCAATGTCAGATTCCCCTGTGAAAATGGCCGCGCCCAGGCCGATCCCGTACATCCAACAGCTCACGAGTCCATAGACAAGGGCGCTCACAAACGTCGCTTTTGCCGGCTCCCGGGCTTCTCTGGTGTAGTCGCTGATCAGCGGCAGCCAGGACAGGGGCATGGCGACGGAAAGCTCTACCCCGGCGCCGAAGGTCATTCCTTCTTCCGAGATTCCCGCTCCCGAGCCCTCCTTGAAAATCACAAAACTCAGAATGATGGTCAGGAGAAACAGAGCCGCCATGGCAACGGTATTGACCCGTCCGAGATTCTGGACGCCGATCAGAATCCAGACAATGATCAGGACGCCGATCACCAGGCACCAGACCCATTTTCCTGTGTTCAGGATACTATCCGCGGCCAGGGCGCCGTCATAGATCATAATGGCCGTCCAGCCTGCCAGCTGGAGCACATTGAGCATGGAGAAGAGCAGGCTCCCTTTTTGTCCAAAGCTCATTTTTACAGTTTCCATTGCGCTTTTTCGGACATTTCCTCCGATATATCCTGCCAGAAACAGCATGGTACACCCGATGAGATGTCCGGTCAGCACAGCTAACATCCCTTTTCCAAAGCCAAGGGGCGCAAGGTAGGTTCCGGTCAGGATTTCCGCGATGGACACGGCAGCGCCGAACCAGATCAGTCCGTTTTCAAATAAGGAGGTCCGTTTTTCCGTCATCTTCTTCCCTCCTCCGCAAATTCACTGTGCAGGTCAAACGCATGGTTCATGGGCCCGCAGCCTGCGCCCAGATCGAGCATGGCCGCAAGCGCTCCGGAAATGTATCGCTTGGCGTTTTGGACCGCCTCTTCCATTTCCTGCCCCTTGGCAAGATTCGCGGCAATGGCGCTGGACAGGGTACAGCCGGTTCCATGCGTATTTGGATTATAAATGCGTTTGCCCATGATCCATGTGCCTTTTCCCTCTGCGTACAGCAGGTCATTGGCGTCGTTGACGCTGTGGCCGCCTTTGCACAGTACCGCGCACCCGTATGTTTTGCTGATTTTTTCTGCAGCCGCTTCCATATCCGTTTCATTGCGGATGGTCAGGCCGGAAAGGATCTCCGCCTCCGGGATGTTGGGAGTCGTAACCGATGCCAAAGGCAGCAGTCTTTTTTCCAGCGTTGCCACAGCCTCCTCCTCAATCAGACGGGAACCGCTGGTAGCGACCATAACCGGATCCAGCACGATCTGTTCCGCTTTGTACGCTTTCAGCCGGTCCGCAATGGTTTCGATCAGTCCGGCAGACGATACCATACCGATCTTGACCGCATCCGGACGGATGTCCTCAAAAACCGCGTCAATCTGTTTCTGTAAAAATTCCGGAGTCACCTCCATAATCCCTGTTACGCCGGTGGTGTTCTGTGCGGTCAGCGCCGTGACCGCGCTCATGGCAAATACTCCGTTTAAGGTCATTGTCTTCAGATCTGCCTGAATACCGGCGCCTCCGCTGGAATCACTTCCAGCGATTGATAATGCTGTTCTCATTTGATTTCCTCCTGTGTGCATTATTTTTATTTTGAAACTGCAAAGGTGATTTTGCTGCCCGGCTGATTCCTGTTCTTGATATTTTGCCTGCCGGGCTGTCTTTACAGTTTCTAAGCGACAGAGAGTGGTGCCCCCGGTCTGCCGCTCTGACATTTTGTATGCTTAAGAAATATATGGAAATAACTTATGCATTTTGACTCGTCTATTTCTCCGATCGCACAAGTTATTTTCCTACAATTCTTTATATTGAAAAAGTCTGGTCCGCCAGTCTGCGCAGCTCCCTGCATTCCTGCTCGATATCTTCCGCGGAAAATATGGCCGATACCAGTGCCGCCCCGTCTGCCCCAGAGCCGGAAAGCTCCTGCATGTTTTTCTTCGAGATACCGCCGATGGCCACAACAGGGATCGATACTGTCTCACAGATTGCTTTCAAGGTCTCGTAAGATACCTCACAGGCATCCGGTTTTGTAGACGTGCTGAATACCGCGCCTACTCCCAGATAATCCGCCCCTGCTTCCTGAGCCGCAACTGCCTGCTCCACGGTCTGGGCAGAGACTCCGATCATCATCCCGTCCCCCACGATCGCCCTCACATTTCCGGCTTCCATGTCCTCCTGTCCTACGTGGATGCCGTCCGCGCCGCATTTTACAGCAATTTCCACATTGTCATTGATGAAAAACGGAATCCCGTATGACCCGCAGAGCTTCTTCATTTCTATGGCTTCTTTCAGAAATTCTTCCTCATCCAGCTCCTTTTCCCGGAGCTGCACGCAGGTCACACCGCCTTTCAGGGCGGCCTCTGTCTGCTCCATCAGGGACTGCTTTCCTGTCCACGCGCGGTCTGTAACAGCGTACAGGCGCATGGTTTCTTTTCTGCATTTCATGGATCTCACCTCTTGTTTTCTGAATGTATACTGCGCGCCAGATAAATCTGCCGCACCGCGGTTTCAGGCATTGATCACAATACCTTGTATTTCGCCTTCTGCTCCAGTTCCTCTCCGGTAAGATGGCACATCGCGTCGATAATGTAATTGCGGTAGGACGCATTGCCGTCCTGCTCTGTCATGCGCTGCCATGCCTTTTCCCCGCAGATTCCCATGGCGCAGACCGCGGCAGCGGCGGCTTCCAACGTGTGCTCCTGATTCGCCGTGACATAGGCCGCGGTCAGGGCGGAGAGCTGGCACCCGGTTCCTGTGATGCTGCTCATCATGGGATGTCCGTTGAAAATACAATAGGCCGTTTTTTCATCCGCCACAATATCAATGGCTCCCGTGACCGCGATCACCGCCCCCGTTTTCCTGGAAAATTCTTTCACAAATGCTGCCGCCCCGGCAAGATTTTCTTCCGTTACCGTGTCCGCAATATCCGCATCCACGCCTCTGGTACTGCCGCTCCCCAGCGCCAGTGTCTTGATCTCGGAAATGTTTCCGCGGATGACCGAAAATCTCACATGCTCCAGCAAATCCATGGCTGTGCCGGTCCGTAGCCGGGACGCGCCCGCCCCCACCGGATCCAGTACCACCGGATGGCCCAGCTCGTTTGCCTTGATCCCGGCCTTTTGCATGGCAGGAATGGTCCGCTGGTTCAGCGTGCCGATGTTGATGTTCAGGCCGCCGCAGATAGACGTGATCTCCTCCACTTCCTCCACGTCATCCGCCATGATCGGCGAGCCGCCGCAGGCCAGCAGGATGTTGGCGCAGTCGTTGACGGTCACATAATTTGTGATGTTGTGGATCAGAGGATGTGAATTTCTGACATTTTCAAGCAGTTCCTTTTGCATCTGATTACCTCCTTCGTAAAGTCGTGTTGTGGGAAAAATGATATCCACCTGTACGGTTGGAATGATTTTATCCCAGTTGAGTTACAGTTCGATACAATTCCATATATACGCGTTACAAAGAGTTTCGCTTGCGAAACTCGCGCCTG
>CAYQBE010000016.1:0-56072 GCA_964415625.1 uncultured Clostridium sp. | reverse complement strand
TCTCCCAGCTGGAGCGGGGGCTGACGGCGCCTTCGGTATCCACCCTTCTGGATATTGTGGAATGCCTGGGAACGAATCTTTCGGATTTTTTCCACGATGAGGATGACATGCAGATCGTTTTTCCAAAAGAGGATTATTTTGAAAAGGAAGATGAGGACGGCAACAGCATTATCTGGCTGATCGCGACGGCCCAGAGCAGGAGTCTGGAACCAATCCTGGTGCGGCTCCAGCCGGGGCAGTCCATGCCGGTTGACAAACCCCATGAGGGGGAGGAATTCGGCTATGTGCTGGACGGCAAGATCCAGGTACACTACGGAGATGAAAAGTATACGGTGCGGAAAGGAGATTCCTTTATCTTTCCGGCCAACAGAAAACACAGGATAAGCTCGGCTTGTAAAAAGGTTTCGTCCATTCTATGGATCAGCAGCCCCCCAAGCTTTTAAGGAGGATGTCAATGAAGGATGTGATATTACAGCTGGATTCCGTCAGTAAATCATTTGACGGAAAACAGATCTTAAACCACCTGGATCTGGAGATCGGGCGGAATGAATTTATTACGCTTCTGGGGCCTTCCGGATGCGGGAAGTCTACGACCCTGCGTATTATCGGCGGATTTGAGAAGCCGGATGAGGGGCGTGTTTTATTTGAGGGAAAGGATATCACCGGACTCTCTCCGGATAAACGGAACGTGAATACGGTCTTTCAGAAATATTCCCTGTTTCCCCACATGGATGTGGCGGAAAATATCGCCTTTGGTTTAAAGCTGAAAAAGAAAACCCAGCAGTATATCAGGGATAAGATCCGTTATGCCTTAAAGCTGGTCAATATGGACGGCTACGAGACCCGGATGCCGGATTCCTTAAGCGGGGGGCAGCAGCAGCGTGTGGCGATCGCGCGTGCCATTGTAAATGAGCCGGAGATCCTGCTTTTGGATGAGCCTCTGGGGGCGCTGGATCTGAAACTGCGCCACGGCATGCAGAGGGAGCTGATCAAGATCAAGCAGGAGGTGGGGATCACCTTTGTCTACGTGACCCATGATCAGGAGGAAGCGCTGACTATGTCGGACCGCATCGTCGTCATGAACAAAGGGATCATCCAGCAGATGGGAACCTCCAAAAGCATTTATGATGAACCGCAGAACGCATTTGTGGCAGACTTTATCGGGGACAGCAATATCATCGACGGGATCATGAAGGAGGACTGCCTCGTGCAGATCCAGAATGTGCCGATTCCCTGTGTGGATACTGGGTTTGCCAGGGATGAGCTGGTGGATGTGGTCATCCGTCCGGAAGATCTGGTGATCGTAAAGGAGGAGGACGGGTATCTCAAAGGGATGGTCGTTTCCATCATATTCAAGGGGGCATTTTACGAGATCAAGGTGCGGGCCGGGGAATATGACTGGATCGTCCAGAGCGTCAATCCCGCCCAGATCGGTTCTGTGGTGGGGATGACGATCCTGCCGGACAACATCCAGATCATGCACAAGCCCCATTCCGAGGATGCGGAGGTCGTGCGGGAGGATGCATAGGAGCGGTGATGCCCGGGCAAATGGAAAAAGAGGAATCAGGAGGTTGTGATAAGATGATAAATCGTGCAAAATCCGTAAACAGGCGGACATGGCTGTCTTCCCCCTACATTGTATGGGTCATCGGCTTTACCGTGATCCCTCTGGGTGTGATTTTTAAATATGCATTGACCAGCCGGGAGGGTGGATTCTCCCTGGAAAATATTGTTGCCATTTTTGATCCGATCCATCTCAAGGCAATGATCTTTTCACTGGAGATCGCCATTGGGTGTACTCTGATCTGCATCCTTTTGTCCTATCCGCTGGTGCTGGCCCTGAGATATTTAGGGATGGGAAGGCAGGGGTTCACCATGTTTATCCTGATCCTTCCGATGTGGATGAACTTTATCCTGCGGATCCTGGCATGGCAGATGATCCTGTCCAACAACGGGATCCTGAATTTTCTGCTGACAAAGCTGGG
Organism: uncultured Clostridium sp.; assembly: GCA_964415625.1. Lineage (GTDB taxonomy): Bacteria > Bacillota > Clostridia > Lachnospirales > Lachnospiraceae > Schaedlerella. The sequence goes on along the minus strand of CAYQBE010000016.1, from coordinate 54,087 downwards.
GTTTCACGCTCTGCCGCTGGCCAATACGGGGACGGCGATCATGATCGGGGTGGTGTATGACTATCTTCCCTATATGGTGCTCCCCATCTTCAATGCGGTGGCGGAGATCGATGAGGATATTATGGAGGCGGCAAGAGATCTGGGAGCCAACGGCTTTACCGTATTCCGGAAGATCATCTTTCCGCTGTCCATACCGGGACTTTTAAGTGGGATTGTGATGGTATTTGTCCCGTCCATGACTTCCTTTGTGATCTCGGATATCCTGGGCGGAGGAAAGCTGCAGCTGATCGGAAATATCATTGAACAGGAATTTACAAAGAGCTCCAACTGGAATCTGGGGTCCGGACTGTCGGTTTCTCTGATGATCTTTGTCCTGATCAGTATGGCATTTACCACGAAAAATGATGTGGAAGGAAAGGGGTCGGCAATATGGTAGAAAAGCTGAAAGGATTTCTGAGCCGGTTTTATATCGGCCTGATCATTTTGTTTTTATATGCGCCGATCCTGGTGCTGGTCATGCTGTCGTTCAATAATTCCAGGTCCCGGGTAACTTGGGGCGGCTTTACGCTGCAGTGGTATGGGAAATTATTTTCCAACGGGCAGATCATGGAGGCGCTTGTGACAACACTGGTGCTGGCCACAGCCTCGGCGCTGATTGCGACGGTGATCGGTGTATTGGGCACCCTGGGGATCCATGCCATGCGTCAAAAAAATTATCAGATCATGATGATCTGCACCAATATCCCGCTGCTGAATGCGGACATTGTGACCGGGATCGCGCTGATGCTCTGGTTCGTGCATTTTATCCCGCTGGGGTTCGGCAGCGTGCTTTTGGCGCATATCACCTTTAATATTCCCTATGTGATCCTGAGCGTCATGCCGAAGATCCGGCAGATGAATGTCAGCCTCTATGAGGCGGCACGGGATCTGGGGGCCAATGCGGTGTATGCCTTTTTCAAGGTCATACTGCCCCAGCTGGCCAGCGGGATCGTGGCCGGATTTTTCATGGCATTTACCATGTCCATGGATGACTTCGTGATTACGTATTTTACGAAGGGGGCCGGAGTCAATACACTGTCCACCATGATCTACGGGGAGATCCGAAAAGGGATCAAGCCGGAGATGTATGCGCTGTCTACGATGATATTTGTGTTTGTTTTTGTGGTGCTTTTGGCGGCTAATTACTGGCCTGCGAAAAAGGTGGAAGTGCAGAAGCCGGTCGGTTATGAATCGTGAAAGTCAAATACCACGCAGCAAGCTACGGGGTGTCTGACCCTCGCGGCAGTCGCCAAATATCCATGCAAGCATGGCTACTTGGCTCGTTGCTTCGCGGGAATAGAGGAAAAAGCGTTGATTCGCCAAGGCATTTTCAGATTTTGCTGAATCGGATAGGATTTTAATTTTAGAAAGGATATGGGAAATGAAAAAGAGAGTGATCAATGTTTGTCTGGCCGGTCTTCTGGCCTGTTCTATGCTGTCTGTGACAGGCTGCGGAAATAAAGGAGGAGAAAACGGAAGCCTCACGGTATTCAGCTATGGGGAATATATGGATCCGGATGTATTGGATCAGTTTACCGAGGAAACCGGGATCGAGATCAAATATGAAGAATCGCTGACACCAGAAGAGATGTATACCAAGTACAAATCCGGAGCAATCGAGTATGATCTGCTCTGCTCTACGGACTATATGCTCCAGAGATTTATTGAAGAAGGCGAATTTCAGAGGCTTGACCGGGGCGCTCTGGAAAACGGGGGAAATATCGGGGACAAATACTGGGAGCTTGCCCAGGCATTTGACCCGAAGAACGAATATACGGTTCCTTATTTCTGGGGGACGCTGGGGATTCTCTATGATACAACGAGGGTCTCGGAGCCGGTGGACAGCTGGGAGGTGCTGTTCAACGGGGATTATGCCGGGGAGGTCATCATGCAGAACAGCATGCGGGATACCTATATGGCGGCATTGAAGTATCTTGGGTATTCCCTGAATACCAATGAGGAAAAGGAAATCCGGGAGGCGCAGGAGCTGCTGTTGAAGCAGAAGCCGGATGTGCAGGCTTATCTGGTGGACGAGGCCCGGGATGAAGTGGTGGCAGGAAACGCGGTGATGGCCATCGTGTATTCCGGAGAGGCCTATCTGGGGCACCAGTACAATGAGAATCTGGCCTATGTGATTCCGAAGGAGGGGTCGAATGTATGGCTGGATGCCTGGGGCGTGACAAAGCACTGCGAGGATCTGGACGCGGCGCAGAAGTTTCTGGATTTCCTCTGCAGGGAGGATATCGCGAAGAAGAACTTTGAATATATTTATTATTCGACCCCCAATGACGCAGTCGTGGAGAGCCTGTCCGAGGAGGAACGGGCAGACGAAGCGCTGGTTCCGGCAGAGGACGCAACGGACAACTGTGAGGTGACACAGCAGTTAGAGCCGGAGAGCGTGGATCTGATGAATGAGCTTTGGAAGGAATTGAAGGCGGATTAAACAGAGTGCAGCCCCAAGGAGAGTGAACGGTTTTTGGCCGGTGTTCCCTCAGGGCTGCATATTTCAGGTATATATTTTTTTCAGATGCTCCATCCTGCTGCCCATATTCTGCAGCAGCAGATCCGCCAGCGTCAGTGCGGTCATGGATTCCACTACGACCACGGCCCGCGGTACAATGATGGGATCATGCCGTCCGTGGATGATAAGCTCCGTATCTTCGCCGCTTTCCGTAACCGTCTGCTGAGGCTGTGCGATCGAGGGAGTGGGCTTTACGGATGCCCGCAGCACCAGCGTATCCCCATCGCTCATCCCGCCCAGGACTCCGCCTGCATGATTCGTCTTTTTCTTCACGGTGCCGTCTTCCATATAGAATGGATCATTGTTCTGGCTTCCATTCAGACGCGCGGCTTTGATCCCGTCTCCGAATTCCACGGCCTTGACTGCGCCGATGGAAAGGATCGCCCTTCCCAGGCAGGCATCCAGCTTGTCAAAAACCGGTTCCCCGATCCCGGCAGGAAGCCCGGTGACCCGGCATTCGATCACTCCGCCGCAGGAGTCCAGGTTCTTCATCATAGATTCCAAATAGGCAGCAGCCTCATCCGCCCGTTGATTGCTGGGCATGTACAGCTTATTCTGAAAAATTTCTTCGAACCGATATTCCTCTTCCGGAACCTCTACAGGTCCTATGGCTTTTGCATAAGTCGTCAGTTCGATTCCCAATTCCCTTAAAATATGGGAAGCAACCGCGCCTCCGGCCACCCGTCCGATGGTTTCCCGACCAGAGGAACGCCCTCCGCCCCGATAATCCCGGAAGCCGTATTTTTGCGTATAAGTGTAGTCGGCGTGTCCCGGACGGTATACGGAAGCAATATTTCCATAATCCCGGGAACGCTGGTCCTGGTTGCGCACCAGCAGGGAGATGGGAGTCCCCGTCGTCCGTCCCTCAAATGTGCCGGATAGGATCTCGACCTGGTCGCCTTCCTGGCGCTTGGTCGTGAACCTGCTCTGTCCCGGCTTTCTCCGGTCCAGAAAAGCCTGGATATCGGAGGCATCCAGAGGGAGTCCGGCCGGACAGCCGTCGATCACGGCGCCGATGGCAGCGCCGTGGGATTCCCCCCAGGTTGTAATGCGGAATGTATTTCCAAATGTTGAACCACTCATGTAAAAAACTCCTTTCGATCCATAGATAGGATACTCATATTATATAGGAATAAAACGCATGGCGCAATCACAAATCTCAACGAGTTTTTGGCTCTCGGTATGGAAAGCATTTTGTGATATGATGAGAGGGTAAAAGGGAAAGGCAAGATAAGAAACTGCCGCAGAAGGTTACTGTGAATTTGCACCCTGTGCGGCAGATTTCCTGACGGTCTTATCGGTTTCGGGTCTGTATAATGTGCTTTGCTTTTTCCATATCGTCCTTATGGACATAGAAAATATATTCATACATTTTACTGAGATCCTCACCAAAGGTTCCTGTCCTGGCTCTGGATCCCGCACCCGCAGGCGACGGGCTTTTCCTGTTGACCACCTTTACAGAATAATCGATCCCGCTGTCTGCCAGTAAAGTCCGAATCTCACCCTGCTCCTGCATGGAGTAGGTAATACATACTTCTCTTCGATTAAAAATCGTGATCATAACATTTCTCCTTGTATAATAAGTTTATGGCTTTATCCCTTTTCAAATATCAATTTAGGCGTGCCGGCGGGGGCTGCTTTGAACTCAACAGATTTTTTCAGTCTCAATTCCCCTGCACCATCGGCTGGAACAGATCTTCCGAGCTCTGGTACTTCTTCCGGTATTCCTGGGGCGACATCTTATATTCCGAACGGAAGATCCGTGAAAAATGATCCGCCGAATTATAGCCGATACATTCCGCGATCTCACTGATCTTCATTTTCGTATTTACCAGGAATGAGGTGGCATCGGCCATCCGAAGCTGCTTGATCAGCGCCGTAAAACCGCATCCGGTATTCTGTTTGATCAGGGTGCTCAGATGGGGCTCGCTGTAATGGAAAAATTCCGCCAGCGATGCCAGTGTCAGCGTCTGGTAATTGTGCTGGATATATTGCAGGATCAGGGAAAAATCCGTTCCCAGCTGGTAGTTGTAGAACTGCACCGTCTTGCTGTAATCCCGCAGCAAATGCGAGAAAAACAGGTGGATCCAGTTGATCGCGTTATTGTTGCTAAACGTATCCTGCTTGTAGCACTCGGCCATGGCATTTCGGACAATGATCTTCAGCCAGTGGATATCATCGGAGTAAAACAGCAGGTAATTGGAGTGGGCGTCGCCCTGCAGGATTGTGCGGAAAAAATGGGAGAGCAGGTTTTTCTGCGACATCAGGGAGAAAAAGGTCGTGTTAAAGGTGCTCTTCCGTATCATGATCGTAAATACCACCGATTCCTCGTCGTTGATGATCACATCATGCCTGGAGGAAGGCGCAATGATACACAGCTCCCCGGCTTTCAGGGTTCTCTGCTCATTTTCAAAGGCCAGGCTGCATTCCCCGGAGGCCACAAAGTTGATCTCAAAATAGTTGTGGGTATGCTTGTAAGGCCGGGTATAGCGGGGATGCCGGATGATGTATACATCCCTGGAAAGGGGGATGATATCATGCTCCGCCACATCGGGGGAGACGGAGTGGAACGGCGTCAGGGCAAGGACAAAGGAATTGACGGCCTCGTCAAATTCCGTGTCTGTCATATCTCCGAACATCTTATTGGCAGGAAGCTCAGGAGGCGGAGTGGTGGCCAGGAGCCCCTTGCGGGCCAGATAGTCCGTCATCTCCGGGAACTGCATCCGGCTTCCGGTACGTTTATAGTAGTCTTGCAGGTGAAACTGAAATTCACCGTAGGTGATGTAGTAAGGCATAGCTCCTCCTGATTCAAATTTATGAGAAACGCATTCCGGCGGTTTCAATTTTCTTGTGCACAGTTACGAAGGAAGTTCCTGAATATCATTATAGCAGACGGCTTCTGTTTTGCAAGATACAATATAAGATGTAACGGCTTATAGTTATTGTGCATGGTAACCTGCACCTTGCTGCAAGGCACCTGATCAGCAAAGCTGCGTCTTATACCTTCGCGATCACCGACCGCCTCCGGATCAGCTCCGTGCCCAGCCGGATCTTGCCCAGCGGCGCGCCGGGCTGCTCCAGCCGCGTTATAAGACGGGAGACAGCCACCTCGCCCATCGACTGTTTGGGCACCCGGATGGTCGTCAGAGCCGGCTCGATGACCGTGCAGAAGGGAATATCGTCAAACCCGACCACCGACACATCCTCCGGAATCCGGTAGCCCATCTGCTTGAACGCCTTGATGGCGCCGATGGCGATCCAGTCGTTGTCCGCGAAGTAGGAGGACGCAGTGGGAGTCCCGGCCCGGAGCAGTTCCAGCATATCGCTGCATGCCCCGTCCACAGAAGGAGGCAGCCGGTGGACAATGGAACCGGAGGTGGACATGCCATGGGTGCGGAGCGCCCTGTAAAAGCCGTCCTGCCGTTCGTTAAAGTTGCTGATCGGATAGAAGGAATGCAGATACCCGGGCTGGCTGCGGGTGTGTTTGATCAGATAGCAGACGGCCTGGAACGCTCCCAGCACATTATCCATCAGCACACAGTCACAGGCCACCCCCTCCATGGAGGTATCCAGAAGGATCACCGGAAAGGGCAGGTGCGCGAAATGCGTGTAATCCTCCGGCGTCATCTCGGTTCCAAGGAGGAGCATCCCCACACAATCCGAAAACTGGATCTCCTCGATTTCCCGTTCCAGCTCCGAATCTTCATATAGATATGTGATCTTCATCCGAAATTCCGCCTTTTTGCAGCCGGCGGCAATGCCGTCCGAAACCTGCGTAAAAAAAGGCGTATCCCCTACCACAGCACCGTGCCTCTTATAGATGCAGAAATAGACGGTTCCGGTGGCCCGTTTTTTCTCCGAGATCCTGGTAAAATCATAGCCGTATTTTTCCGCGGCTTCCAGTACCCGCTTCCGGGTCTCTGTGCTGACTCCATGTCTGCCGTTCAGGGCAATGCTGACAGCGGCAGGAGATAAATTCAGTTTTTCGGCAAGTTCTTTTGCGGTTATTTTCATGAAACGTCTCCTTTTATATTGAAAATAACCAGTCAGCTTCTTACAAGCTATACTTGACAGATCTGACGGTCATTTTTTATCTCACTATAGACAGTAACCATCGTATACAAGCATTATGCCTTATTTATTTAGTAAATGCAATAGAAAGCTGGAAAATTTAGTGATAATTTAGTTGAAAATACTTAATAACTTGGTGAAATTTAGAAAATTCTGTATTATGATACTATCAGATTCAAGGTAACGAGATTGTTTTCAAAAAAACACGGATTAAAGAAACGGAGGAACAGACATGGCAACCATTAAGATCGGCTATGCACCTACAAGAAGAAGCATTTTCAGCGCGCCCGACGCGGTAAAATACCGGGGATTGACGGCACAGCGCCTGCAGGAATTGGACATTGACTTCGTAGATATCACGGACATCAACGAAGAAGGGCTGCTTTACGATGACGCGGACCGCATCAAGATCGCGGAAAAATTCAAACGGGAAAATATCGACGGACTTTTCCTTCCCCACTGCAATTTCGGAACGGAATTTGAATGTGCCCGCCTTGCAAAGGATCTAAACGTACCCGTCCTTTTGTGGGGTCCCTTAGATGAGCGGCCGGAAGCGGACGGCACCCGGCTTCGGGATACCCAGTGCGGACTGTTCGCAACCGGAAAGGTCCTGCGCAGATTCAACATTCCCTTTACATACATGACCAACTGCCGCTTAGAAGACCCGGTATTTGAGCGGGGCCTGCGGGATTTCCTGGCAGTCTGCAACGTGGTGAAGACCTTCCGGAACATCCGCATTTTACAGATTTCCACAAGACCCTATGAATTCTGGTCCACCATGTGCAATGAGGGAGAGCTTCTGGAGAAATTCAACATCCAGCTCACACCCATCCCCATGCCGGAGCTGACCGACGAGATGAAGAAGGCCAAGGAAGAGGGGACGGAAGTGGCAGAGGTGATCCGGTACTGCCGGGATCACATGGAGATCTGTGTTAAGGACGCGGAACTGGAAAATGTAGCGGCTCTGAAGGTGGCAATGAAGCGCCTGGTAAACAAATACGGCTGTCAGGCAGCGGCCATCCAGTGCTGGAACCAGCTCCAGTCCGAGATCGGCATCATGCCCTGCGCGGCGAATGCCCTGATGAACGAGGAAGGGATCCCGGTGGTCTGCGAGACAGACATCCACGGAGCAGTGACCGCTCTGATCACCGAAGCGGCGAGCCTGGGAGAGAAGAGAAGCTTCTTCGCGGACTGGACCATCCGCCATCCCGATGTGGCAAACGGAGAACTGCTGCAGCACTGCGGCCCCTGGCCCATTTCCGTGGCAAAGGAAACGCCGAAGATCACTTATCCATTGGCATTTGACCATCCCGGCAGCATTACTGCGGAGGCACAGCACGGCAAGGTGAGCCTGGTGAGATTCGACGGGGATCACGGCGAGTATTCCCTGCTCCTTGGAAACGCAAAAGGAATCGAAGGGCCGAAGGGCATGGGCACCTATCTCTGGGTAGAGGTGGACAATATCAAGCGCCTGGAGGCAAAGATCGTGGAAGGACCGTACATCCACCACTGCGTCGGCATTCATGAAAATGTAGTGCCGGTATTATACGAAGCATGTAAATATATCGGAGTCACTCCGGATCTGTATGATCCGATCGAGGAAGACGTAAAAGCATACCTGAGAGGGGAGGACGTTGCATTATGAGCAATCTGAAAGCACTGGCTTATGAGATGCGGGAGCGCACCATTGACATTATCGTAGAAGGGAAAACCGGACATATCGGCGGCGACATGAGCGTCATGGAGATATTGACAGAGCTGTATTTTGAACAGATGAATATCAGTCCGGAAAATATGGACGATCCGGACCGGGACAAATTCGTCATGAGTAAAGGCCATTCCATGGAAGCCTACTATGCGGTCCTGGCGGAAAAAGGATTTTTCCCGATCGAGGAAGTGATTGAACAGTTCAGCAAATTCGGCTCCAAATACATCGGCCATCCCAACAACAAGCTGCCGGGCATCGAGATGAACTCCGGTTCTCTGGGACACGGGCTTCCGGTCTGTGTCGGCATGGCGCTGGCGGCAAAGATGAACGGACAGGGCTGCCGGACCTATACCGTGATGGGAGACGGAGAGCTGGCAGAGGGCTCCGTCTGGGAAGGCGCAATGTCGGCAAGTCATTATAAATTGGATAACCTGTGCGCGGTGGTAGACAGAAACCGTCTCCAGATTTCTGGAAATACGGAAGACGTGATGGCCCACGACGACCTGCACGAGCGGTTCCGTGCATTCGGCTGGCATGTCATTGATGTTGCGGACGGCAACGACATTTCCCAGTTGAAGGCGGCATTTGAGGAAGCAAAAGAAACCAAAGGAAAACCCACGGTACTGATCGCGAATACGGTGAAGGGAAAGGGCTCCCCGGTGATGGAAAATAAAGCGGCATGGCATCACAAGGTACCGAATCAGGAGGAACTGGCGCAGATCAGAAAGGATCTGAAGGAGAGAAAGGAGGCGCTGCTCCATGAATAAGATAGCGAACAGACAGGTCATTTGTGACGTATTGGTAGAAGCGGCAAAAGAAGATAAGGATGTGGTGGCGCTCTGCAGTGATTCCAGAGGAAGCGCGTCTATGACAAAATTTGCGGATACCTATCCGGAGCAGTTTGTGGAAGTCGGGATCGCGGAGCAGAATCTGGTGAGCATTTCCGCGGGACTGGCAAAATGCGGGAAGAAGCCTTATGCGTCTTCTCCGGCCAGCTTCTTAAGCACCAGAAGCTATGAGCAGTGCAAGGTGGACGTGGCGTACTCCAATACCAATGTCAAGCTGATCGGGATCAGCGGCGGCGTCAGCTACGGGGCGCTTGGCATGAGCCATCATTCCGCACAGGATATCGCAGCCATGTGCTCCATCCCGAATATGCGGGTTTATATCCCCAGCGACCGCCTGCAGACAGAGCATTTATTCAAGGCATTGTTAAAGGATGAGAAGCCGGCGTATATCCGGGTCGGCAGGAATCCAGTGGAGGATGTCTACGAAGAAGGAAATGTGCCCTTTGAAATGGATAAGGCGATGGTGCTGACAGAAGGCGCGGACATTGCCATCATTGCCTGCGGGGAAATGGTAAAGCCGGCGGCGGACGCGGCAAAGCTCCTGGAAGAAAAGGGAATCCACGCAACGGTGGTAGATATGTACTGTATCAAACCGCTGGACAAAGCGGCGATCGTAAAGGCTGCATCCGGCGCAAAGGCAGTGATCACGGTGGAGGAGCACGCGCCCTACGGCGGACTGGGATCCATGGTTAGCCAGGTGGTGGGAAGCGAGTGCCCGAGAAAGGTCGTCAACCTTGCCCTGCCGGACGCACCGGTGATCACCGGAACGTCGAAGGAGGTCTTTGACCATTACGGACTGAATGCGGAAGGAATCGCGAAGAAGGCAATGGAGCTTGTATCATAAAGACAGAATGATTTGTGGCCGCATCAGAAGGAAGCTTCGGGTGCGGCTTGAAGCAGATGAAGGATGGGGTGAATGATGTCAGAACAATATATTATCAGCATTGATCAGAGTACACAGGGGACGAAAGCCTTGCTGTTTGATTCCTCCGGAAGCCTGATCCGCAGGGCAGACCAGCCGCATGAGCAGATCATCAATGAGAAGGGCTGGGTTTCCCATGACCCGATGGAAATATACCAAAATATCATAAAAGTAACGGAAAGGCTGCTGAAGGAAGCGCAGATTGACAGGTCCAGGGTGGCAGGCGTGGGAATCAGCAACCAGCGGGAAACCTCCCTTGCGTGGAACCGGATCACCGGGGAGCCCGTAGGCCATGCAGTTGTATGGCAGTGCGCCCGGGCCGCGGATATCTGTGACCAGGCGGCAGCGGCCGGCCATGCGGAAATGATCCGTCAGAAAACGGGGATGAATCTGTCCCCCTATTTCCCGGCTTCCAAGATCGCATGGATCCTGAGAAATGTGGAAGGCGCCCGGGAACTTGCGGATGCGGGAAATCTTTGCCACGGAACCATTGACAGCTGGGTGGTCTACAAGCTGACAGGCGGAAAGTCCTATAAAACAGATTATTCCAATGCTTCCCGGACCCAGCTTTTTAATATTTTCGACCTGAAATGGGACGAAGAGATCTGCGGAATTTTCGGGATTGATCCGAAAAACCTTCCGGAGGTATGCGACTCCGATTCCAACTTCGGGGAAACGGATTTTGACGGGGTGCTTCCGCATCCGGTTCCGATCCACGGCGTGCTGGGAGATTCCCACGGAGCCCTCTTCGGACAGGGCTGCCTGGAGCCGGGCATGATGAAATCCACCTACGGCACCGGTTCTTCGATCATGATGAACATCGGAGAGACTCCGGTTTTGAGCACCCATGGGGTGGTGACCTCCCTGGCATGGAGCATGGACGGAAAGGTCAATTACGTTCTGGAAGGAAACCTGAATTATACAGGAGCCGTGATCACCTGGCTGAAGGACGACCTGAAAATGATCCAAAGCCCGGAGGAAACACAAAGTCTGGCGGAGCAGGCAGCATCAGACGATCCGCTGTATCTGGTTCCCGCGTTTTCCGGGCTGGGCGCCCCCTATTGGGACAGCCGTGCTACCGCCATGCTGACCGGGATGACCAGGACTACCGGCCGGGCGGAGGTGGTCAGGGCCGGCCTGGAATGTATCGCCTATCAGATCCAGGATGTGATCGAGGCCATGAGTGAGGATTCCCAGGTGAAGGTCCATGAGCTGCGGGTAGACGGAGGTCCCACAAAGAATGCCTATCTGATGCAGTTCCAGAGCGATATTGCCGGGATCGACGTACAGGTGCCGGATTCCGACGAGCTGTCCGGAATGGGGCCGGCCTATGCGGCGGGCATGGCGCTGGGGCTTTGGGATCGGACGGTTTTTGAGAAACTGAACCGTAAAAAATACGCGCCGAAGATGGATGCGGAGCTGAGAAACAAAAAATACGAGGGCTGGAAGAAGGCAGTGGAGAAGGTGCTGGCCTGACCGGCAGGGATAAAAGGGAGAGAAAAATGGAAAAACTGAAAATTTCAGAAAACAGACGGTATTTTGTGACGGCCGAAGGAAAGCCGTTTACATGGATCGCGGACACGGACTGGACCATTCCCCAGAGATTAAAATGGGATGACGTGGATTACCTGATGAAGAAACGGAAGAGCCAGGGCTTTACGGTGCTGCAGATCGTAGCGCTGGATCCGGAGCGGGATCTGGAGATGCACAGCCCCTCCGGAGAGAAGGCGCTGTTAAATGACAATCCGGATACGCCGAATGAACGATATTTTGAGTACCTGGACTGGATCCTGGACAGAGCGGAGGAGTACGGATTTTATGTACTGCTTCTGCCTGTGTGGGGACAGCTGGTGGTCGGAAGCGATTGGAGCGGCAGTACCTATGAAAAGATCATTACCGAGGAAAATGCATACCGTTACGGGCAATGGATCGGAAACCGTTACCGGGAAAAGAATCATATCCTCTGGTGTCTTGGAGGCGACCGCCAGCCGATCCACGCCGGAGTAGATTATAAAAATGTATGGAGACGTCTGGCCGAAGGGATTGCCAAAGGCGTGTTGGATAAAGATCTGAAATATAACCAGCCCGACGAAGCCTGGAAGGAGGTCCTGATGACCTACCATGCATGCCATGAGATGGGGACGGGAGAGTGCTCCACCATGTCCTACTGGACGGATGAGGAAGCCTGGATCGACTTTATCATGCTGCAGTCCGGCCACGGCCTGGAACCAAAGAATTATGAACTGGTAGCAAAGGAATACGGCCGGGAGCATGTGATGCCGGTCTGGGACGGCGAGCCTGCCTACGAAATGATGCCCACTTCCTGGCCGATCACAGAGGACACGCTGATGCACGGAGCCTGGATGACAAGAAAACGGGCATACTGGTCTCTGTTTTCTGGCGCATTTGGATATACCTACGGGCATGCCTCCGTATGGTGCTGCGTTTCCGAGCAGGAACGGAGCGCGATCAGCAGCCAGACATGGTATGAGGCGCTGCAGTCCGAAGGTTCGGCCCAGATTCCGTTCCTGCGGCGGTTTTCCGATGATATGCAGATCATGACCGCAAAGCCGGCTCAGGAGATCCTGCCGGACATTCAGGGAGAGGATGTTCTGGATCAGCATCTGCAGGCATGCATGTGCCTGGACGGACGGTTCGCCTGTGTCTACTTTCCAAGCGGAGGCGAGACTGTGCTGAACCTGGGAACGGTCTGGAAACCGGAGGCTCCGGAGGAATTTGGCGGAGCGGTTTATTTGTGGTGGTATAATCCGCGGGACGGGAAGTTCTACGCAGACCCGCGGCAGACGACAGAAGAGGCACGGAAGGTACAGGCAGAGGGCGGAAAACTGAACGTATCTACACCCGATTCCGGCCCGGAGCACGACTGGGTGCTGATCGCGGCCAGAGAAAAAACAGAGGTCCCGGTCAGGGAACAGACCTATTATAATATGGAAGAAGAAAAAGCAGTAAAAAAAGTATTTGAGTGGTAAAAAGATTACGATTCACAGCCAGATAAAAAGTGCCGGTATGCTGAAAACCAACATACCGGCACTTTTTTATCCGATATTTAATTTATCTCTCAGTGCCTCCTGTAATACACGGGACAGACTGATTCACTGAAAAAATGTCGGATACAGAAAAAAATAATACATTGTAATCTTTTTCTTCATGGCGTATGCTTGTATCATATGAAAATAATACGGAAATTCAAGGGAGGAAGAAGAAATGCTAGATTTAAAAGCAAATCCATTTTTTCTGGATGAGGAGAAGGAAAAGTGGGTCTATGACACATTGGCGGGGATGAGCACGGAGGAGAAGATCGGTCAGATGTTCTGTCCGGTGGGCGGAGATACGAGAGAGGAATATCTAAAGGACTTTCTGGAGGAATTTCAGCCGGGAGCGATCATGTACCGGCCCATGCCGTCGGCAGAGATCCAAAAGACTCACCGGTTTCTCCAGGAGCACTCCAAAATTCCGATGCTCTTCGGCGCTAATCTGGAATCCGGCGGTAACGGGATCTGCGCGGACGGAACTTATTTTGCAAGGCCCATGGGGGCTGCGGCGACGGATGATCCCATACAGGCATACCGTCTGGGCAGGATTTCCGGAAGAGAAGCAATGGCTGTGGGGTGCAACTGGGCCTTCGCGCCGATCTGCGACCTGGACATGAATTTCCGGAATCCCATCACCAACGTGCGGACCTTCGGTAGCAAACAGGAGCGGGTGATCACATTTGTGAAGGAGCAGTTAAGAGGATTAAAGGAGCAGGGGGTTGCCGCGGCGGTCAAGCATTTTCCGGGGGACGGTGTGGATGAAAGAGATCAGCATCTGGTGGCGTCGGTGAACAGCCTGTCTGTGGAGGAATATGATAAGACCTACGGGGCAGTCTGGCAGGAGGTGGTGGACGCAGGCGCACTGTCTGTCATGGTGGGGCACATCCTGCAGCCGGCATACAGCAAGTACATCAACCCGGAACTGAAGGACGAAGAAATCCTTCCGGCCACATTATCCAGGGAAATCCTGCAGGGCCTTCTGCGCGGGAAGCTGGGCTTCAACGGCATGATCACGACGGATGCGACTCCGATGATCGGCTTCAACACCCCGATGAAACGCTCTCAGGCAATCCCGGCCGCATTGGCAGCCGGGTGCGATATGATCCTGTTCAACAAGGATATTCGGGAAGACTATCAGTTTGTGCGGGATGCCATCGCGGACGGACGGCTGACCATGGAGCGGGTGGACGAGGCCGTGACCCGGATCCTCGCCATGAAAGCGGCCATGAACCTGCCGGAGAAACAGGAGCAGAAAACCCTGGTGCCGGGGGAAGAGGCTCTTTCCGTTGTCGCCTGTGAAGAGCATCGGGCATGGACGCGGGAATGCGCGGATCAGAGCGTCACCTTGGTCAAAGATACACAGAGCCTGCTGCCTGTCTCCCCGGAGAAATATAAAAGGATCCGCCTGTACCTTCTGGAGGATCGGATCGGCGGAGGCTTTAAGGATGGAGACAGCGCCATTGGACAGTTTAAGGAAAAACTGGAAAGGGAAGGCTTTGAAGTGACCCTGTTCGATTATTCCAGGCCGGATTTTCAGGAGATGTTTGAGGGCGGCGTAGCGGATATCAAGAGCAAGTTTGACCTGGCGGTCTATGTGGCGTGCCTGGACACGGCCAGCAACCAGTCTGTTCGAAGGATCGACTGGCTGCATCTGATGGCGGCGGATGCTCCCTGGTACTTGAACGATGTCCCGGCTATGTTCATTTCCATTGCGAATCCATATCACCTGGTAGATGTGCCGATGATCCGGACATTGATCAATGCCTATACGCCGACAGAGGAAGTGGTGGATCAGGTGATCGATAAGATGATGGGAAGGTCTGAATTTAAAGGGATCAGCCCGGTAGATCCGTTCTGCGGAATCTGGGGAGCGGAGTTTTAATAACAGATAAAAAGGGAGGAATTTCATGAAAACATCAGGACTGAATCCGTATCTTCCATTCTGGGAGACCGTCCCGGACGGGGAACCTCATGTATTCGGAGATCGGGTTTATATTTACGGAAGCCATGACAAGCGAAGAGGAACATCATTCTGCGAGGAGGACTATGTCTGCTGGAGCGCCCCCATAGAGGATCCGGGAGACTGGAAGTATGAGGGCATCATCTATAAAAAAATGCAGGATCCGCTCAACGGCGCACCCTACGGGAAAAAACTGCCAGAAATCGATCTGCCCATGGGAACGGAGGAACATCCGCATTTGCTGTATGCGCCGGATGTGGCCCGGGGGCCGGACGGCAGATATTACCTGTACTACGCCCTGGATTTTGTAAATGTGATCTCCGTGGCAGTCTGCGATACCCCGGCAGGGCAGTACGAATTTTTGGACTTTGTGCGCAGGGAGGACGGCACGGTTCCGGATGCGGGACGCTGGTTTGATCCGGCCATCCTGTCGGAAGAAAGCGGCAATTATCTCTATTATGGCTTTGCACCGGAACAGAAATTCCCGGGGATGGAGGATGTGGTCTTTCCGGGTGCGATGATGGTAAGGCTGGCATCGGATATGCACACCATCATTAGCGAACCGAAGTGCGTGGCAAACGGCGTGGATACGGCAAAGGGAACAGACTACGAAGCCCATCCGTTTTTTGAGGCTTCCAGTATCCGGAAAATCGGAAAATGGTACTATTTTGTCTATTCCAGCCTGCAGGGGAACGAGTTGTGTTACGGGATGGCCGACACCCCGGAGGGACCCTTTGCCTATCAGGGTGTGATCGTATCCAACGGGGACCTGGGATATAAGGGAAATACCCTTGCGGTGAATTATACGGGAAATAACCACGGCGGCCTGGAGGTGATCGGAGACAAGGTTTACATATTCTGGCACAGGCATACCCACGGAACCGCATTTTCCAGACAGGGCTGCGCGGATGAGGTGAAGCTTCTGGAGGACGGGACGATTCCGCAGATCGAGATCACAAGCTGCGGCCTGAACGGCGGTCCGCTGCCGGCCAGGGGAGCATATCAGACTTACATTGCCTGCCATCTCACGGAAAAGGAACGGGCAAAAGTGGGGCAGGTCCTGATGTGCGGCCCCGGAGAGTCGCTGCCTGAGCTGCCGGAGGAAATGCCTTATATTACGGAAGAAGCGGATGAGGCGGGGGAAAAGGGGCTGAAACCCTATATCTGCAATCTGCGCGAAGGAGCAGCGGCGGGCTTTAAGTATTTTCAGTTTGACGGAACGGAAACACGGATCACGCTGGAGCTTCGGGGAAAGGGCACTGTAGAGATACTGCTGGACAGCCCGGATCCGGATGAGGGAACGTTTGCTGGAACCGCAGAGGCGGATTCGGACGTATGGGAAATGCAAATGGCCGGCCTTCGTGCAGATGCAGGAAAGCATGCGCTGTATTTCCGGATAAAGGAAGGAATTGTGGATTTTGCGTCGTTTGAGATTCATGGATAACAGTGATGAGGAGGAGGATTTGAAAAATGAAAGCATTTATTTTTGACCTGGATGGTGTGATCGTATTTACGGACAAGTTTCATTATCAGGCATGGAAAAAAATGGCGGACGGTATGGGCATTTACTTTGACGAGATCATCAACAACCGGCTGCGGGGGGTAAGCCGGGCGGAAAGCCTGGAGATCATTTTAGAGAAGTGTGACCAGGAACTGACAGATGAAAAAAAGGCGGAATTGATGGAGGAGAAGAACAACACTTACAGGGAGCTTCTAAAGACCATGACTCCGGCGGATGTGACGGATACGGTGCGGGATACGCTGAATCGGCTGCGTGAGGCAGGATATAAGCTGGCAATCGGGTCTTCCAGTAAGAACGCGAAGTTTATTCTGGAACGTGTGGGCCTGATGGATGCGTTTGACGCGATCTCAGACGGCACCAACATTACTCATTCCAAGCCGGATCCGGAAGTTTTTGTAAAAGCCGGGGAATTTCTGGGAGTTGAGGCGGCGGAGTGTGTGGTCGTGGAGGACGCGTATGCGGGAATCGATGCGGCAAAGGCAGCCGGGATGGAGGCGGTTGGCATCGGGGATGCCTCAGGATATAACAGGGCGGATTACCAGATCCAGGCATTTGAGGAATTGCTGAGGATTGCGGGAATCTGACATTTTGCCGATTCGCCTGCATCGCAATGAATTGCATGCAGGTGAATCGGCGGAATGTCTATTTTGGGTATTTGGCCGCCGTCGAACCTTTGCTTGGCAATGAAGCGAACCAAACAGTCCATGAGCTCAATTTCTGGACGGATGGAGCACTAGTATAACCCACACTAATTAGTGTGGATTATACTAGATATTTTATACATTCTCTGTATACCGGCAGGCGGGATATCCGGTACAGCCCCAGAATTCTCCGTACCTTCCGCTGCGTTTTTTCAGAAGCTGGCCGCATCTGGGGCAGGTTTTCAGATTGCCTGTGGATTTCCGGGAGGCCAGCTCTGCTCCCAGCTTTTCAAAAATCTTCTGATTCATGCCGCAGTCGGCAAGCGCCCGGTGCGCCCCGTCGATGGAAATGTGATAATAGGAGGCCAGGTCCGTCAGCTTATAGCCGACAAGCTGGGGCAGGCACTGTCTGGCAAGGGGCAGCGTGTCGATGTAATCATTTGCGATGGACTTTCCCCAGTATTTTTCTGCGTCCCGCCAGATGAACTTCATGTCAAAGGTATGGATATTGTGCCCCACCAGGATCCGGTCTCCGATAAATGCGTCAAAATCTGCCAGAGCCTGTTCAAACAGCGGCGCGTCCGCGACCATGTCATCATAAATATTGTTCACTTTGGAAGCACGATAGGGGATGGGCATCTCCGGATTCACCAGTGTGGAAAATTCATCCGTGATTTTGCCGCCCTGCACCCTGACCGCGGAAATCTCAACGACCGCGTCATGGACCGTACTGATCCCGGTTGTCTCCAGATCAAATACTACATAGTCTGCTACATATTGATTCCGTTTCGTTCCTCTGTTGTCTCCCAGCATGATTCTTTATCCTCCGTAAATTCCTTTCGATTGACTGCGCATCAGCGCAAAACCTATTATAATTTGTCTCCAATTTCTGTGAGGAAATTGATGACCTGCTTGGCGCTCTAACGCAATACCTATTATAATTTGTCACCAATTTCCGTGAGGAAATTGATGACCTGCTTGCGCATCAGCGCAATTCATTATACCAGAATTTTGCGGTTATTTCTACCTTAGATAGATATAGACAAAGTACAAGGCATACATCACCAGGAGGCATGCGCCTTCTTTTTTCGAAAGTTTCCCATTGCTTCTGGTCAATACATAGGCGATCATGCTCATGACGATCAGGAGCAGCATGTCAAAAACAGCCTCACCGTCGATCGTGATGGGAGAAATGGCTGAGCTTGCTCCCAGGATCAGAAGGATATTGAAAATATTGGAACCTACCACATTTCCAAGTGCCAGGTCGTTTTCACCCTTTCGTGCGGCTACCATGGAGGTGACAAGCTCCGGAAGGGAGGTGCCCATGGCTACGATGGTCAGCCCGATGAAGGACTGGCTCAGCCCGTACTGCACCGCGATCTCGCTGGCGCTGTCCACCACCAGGTCGCCGCCCAGGATGATTCCGGCAATTCCCACCAGGATCAGGAGGATACTTTTGAAGGGAGACATGATCTCATAATCCTCTCCCGAATCTTCATTCCGGGCTTTCAGGGCGCCCCGGACCTGTGAAACTAAAAAGACAAGGAACAGGAGCAGAAGCGCCAGCCCATCGATCCGGTCCAGCCGAAAGCTCTCTGTGCCGCCTGAAAGCCAGCCGAAAGACAGGCCGGTGCACAAAAGCATCAGGACAGCAGTGACCACGATGGAAAAAGGAAATTCCTTTTTGAGGACCGTGGGGCTTGCTTTCAGCGGGCTGATCACCGCGCTGCATCCAAGCACGATCAGAAGATTGAAAATATTGGAACCGAGCACATTGCTCACCGCAAGCCCGTTCTGGCCTTTCAGGGCCGCCGTGATGCTGACAGAAGCCTCCGGCATGCTGGTTCCAAACGCGACGACAGTCAGTCCGATAATGATCGTCGGAATCTTGAGAAGCTTGGCTGCGCTGGAGCTGCCGTCCACAAAAAAATCTGCGCCTTTGATCAACAATACAAATCCCAGAACTAACAATACATATACCATTTTTTCTTCTCCCTTGCTCTTGTATTTTTTGAGGATCCAACCGTCAAAAGCCCATGTTCACGGCTCTGACCAGAAGGATCTGCTGATGCTCCGCAGCAAAAAAGACCTTTACCGCAGAAATACATCTGTTATGTAATCCTGCAATAAAAGTCTTGCTAATTGACAATACGAACCGGATCATATCAGGATTTGCTGGAAAACAACTGACGCATCCGAAAACATGTCCTTCGCAAACGGTATGCGTCGCTTTTCTGCTGTTCCTTAGAAACTGTCAAAGAATTAATCTTTACATCTGACTTGTCTAAATCTTCTTATGTCGCGTTGTCTGTAAAGTTAATTCTTGACAGCCCCTTAGAAAATGAACGTGGTGACGATTTCGTATCACATCGAAAATACATAAGGCAGGGATGCCAAAAACGCGGATCCCGGTTTTATTTTCAATGGAAGCTACTCCCTTTTATTGAATGACCACCTGCCTGAAAAAGCTGGAAAAGGTGATGTCATTGCGGATAGTTTAACTCTGTTTATCCGAAAAGTCAAGAAAAAAATGAGGAATGCTTCCATGTCCGCAGGTGAAGAAAAAGAGTGGAATATGACAGAACCATTTTATGTTTTCTGATTCTGGCGTTTGTAATTCCGCCGATATTGTGCAGGCGGAACTTCATAATATTTTTGGAAGGCATGGTTATAAGCCCGCAGATTCGGAAAGCCATTTTTGATAGCAATATCGATCAGCGGCAGGTCGCTTCCAAGCAGATCCTTCTGCGCATTGATCAGTCGAATCTTCGTTAAATGTTCACGGAAACCTTCTCCTACGTAGGAGCGGAATTCTCTCGATATATGTTCTTTGGACAAATGAAGCAGATCCGCAATATGATCCAGGGTAAGGGGCTGGTCGTAATGCTCTTCCATATATGCCATGAGTTCGCGGTAGCGGTCATTATATTTTTCGGAATGTGCCTGAGGATGATCCATACGTGAGACACAGAGGTATGTGATCATCACATATACGATATGAAATACAAGGGCATTTGCCTCAAGGAGCAGTCCCGGATTTTCTTTCTCCTGCGCATACAGTTCATAAAGCTTCCGACAGCATGAGGCAATATCCCGGCGCGCCTCTTCATTTTGATTCAGGTCGAACCAATTATGATTTCCTTCAGAATAATTTTGAAATAACCTCGGATCCAGTCGGAGAGAGAGGCTGACGATAGCGTGCCCTTTCAACGCTCTGACACAGTGGATCATAGAGCTGTTGATCATGGCGACGTCATTTTCCATAAGGTCAAATTCGTCCTGTCCGCAGGCAATATGCAGCCGGG
This sequence comes from uncultured Clostridium sp., assembly GCA_964415625.1. Lineage (GTDB taxonomy): Bacteria > Bacillota > Clostridia > Lachnospirales > Lachnospiraceae > Schaedlerella. The sequence continues at coordinate 33,497 of CAYQBE010000016.1, read as the reverse complement.
AATCCAAAGATGCGACCAGTTCGATGCATTCATGCCAATGCATCTCGAAGATGGTGGTATTTTTTGGCGAATGGATCAGGATGATCGCAGGAAAATTATCGGGCGGAACAACGATTTCATGATAAGCATTCATTTTCTACCTCCTGGTGAAAGGTAACCAATTTGAGCAGCAAATGGATTGCCTTCTTGCCCGCCATCCGCGAAACAGATTCCAGCTATGCGGGCAATTCCGTATCATTTTTTCATACGGTACGTTACACTACCGAATAACGAAAATCTATATGAATGGAAAATAGCATACTCAGTGGAAAAAGTCAATGCAAAAAGATATCAATATTTTACAGTTTTTTCCGCATGGAATAACATCCATGGAAGCGGGTTTTCTTTTATAATAGAAATTGATAAAACGGCCGTAGATGATTTAAAAGTAAATGATACGGAAAAACTGTCAGCGGCAGATTTTCCATATGTGATCACATGAAATAATGAATGAGAGGAGATAGAGTCATGGCAATTATCCAAGTGAAATTTTTTTCCAGCTGCCTGATGCGCAGCGTGCCATTTATGGCAGTCCTTCCCAATGACGGCGCATTCAGTGAGTATGGAGAGCCGGATTTTGTGACCGGGGAAATGAGGACGCTGTATCTGCTGCATGGCTACACCGGAGATGAAACGGATTACCTTGCCAATACCCGGATCCGCGAACTAAGCAAAAAGTACGGGATTGCAGTGATCATGCCGGATGGAGACAACAGCTTTTATGTAGATAATCCGGTGGAAAACAGGTATTTTGGAAAATATATCGGAGAAGAGCTGGTAGAATATACGAGAAGGCTGTTCCATCTGTCTAAAAAGCGGGAGGATACCTATATCGGCGGACTCTCCATGGGCGGCTACGGCGCGATGCGCAACGGACTGAAATACGCCTGCAAATTTTCAAAGATTCTTGCATTTTCCGGGGCGTATGTCCCAATCCGGATTGTAGATAACGGAGGGATTCCAATGGACGACGGTGTTTCAAGCCCGGAATACCAATGCAGGGTATTTGGTGACCCAAAGAAAATCGGATCAAGCGATATAGATCCAAGGTATATTTATCTGGAATTGAAAAAGGAAGGGAAAGAGATTCCGAAGATCTATATGGCAGAGGGCAGTGAAGATTTTTTGTTGAAAGAGAACCATTCTATGCGGGATTTCCTAAAAGCACAGAATGCGGATTTTACATATATCGAGGACAGCGGCGCCCATGATTGGGATTTCTGGAATAAGCATCTGGAAGAGGCATTTATATTTTTAGACGAAAAAAACAAATGAGAGAAGGGGAAAAATTATGTCAAAAGAGACAAACAAAATTAGTTTATTTGAAAAATTGATCTACGGTTCCGGTGCGTTCGGTATGAATGCATTGTATACATTGTTCAGTACCTATGTCTTGTTTTTTTACACGGATGTAATCCTGCTGAATGCGGCTCTGGTGGGTTCGGTGATAGCATTTTCCAAGATATTTGACGGAATATCCGACCTGATTGCCGGGCAGATCATCGACAGTCATAAGGGGAAGAGGGGGCATTGCATTCCTGTTTTGCTGAAATGGTCTATTCCCATGGTGTTTTCCGTAATCCTGGTATTTCTGGTTCCGGACGGGAGCATTGCTCTTCGTGTTGCTTATATATTTATTACCTACAATATGTTTAATACGGTACTGTATACCTATGTCGGTATGGCATTTGGCTCACTGCCGTCCTATGTGACAAATGACTCGGTGGACCGCTCCCAGATGCTGATTTTTAACATGATGTTTTCCGCACTGACCCAGACGATCATGGCATCCGTGATGATGCCGATGGTAGAGTTCTTTGGCGGACAGGGCCAGCAGTCCGCATGGATAAAATCGATTCTTGTATTCGGGATCATAGGCCTGATCCCGCTGGCACTGAATGTGATTTTTGTTAAGGAACGCGTGGACAACGAGGCGCCTCCGGAAAATCTGATCGTAGGTGTGAAGTGTGCGGTTGTGAATAAGTATTGGTGGATGGCATTTGTGGTAAATCTGATGGCGAACTTTATTCTGACCTTTAATCTGTCGGTCTCGGTTTACTATCTAAATTCCGTTCTGGGAAATATGGCGCTGATGGGTACTTTTGTGGCCTGCTCCAACCTGCCGGGTGTATTTCTTTCGGCAATCGCGCCGTTCTTCTTAAAGAAATTTACCAAACGGCAGATGGTATTGTTCGGCTCCATCTGTATGGTCGCAGCACAGATTGCCTTTATCATACTGCCCACAACAAATGCGGTATTGTTTTCCACGGCCCTGCTGCGTGGTATTGGAATGGGATTTGCAATGGGTATGGCCGGCGCGCTGATTGGAGATACCATTGATTACGGTGAGTGGAAAACGGGCATCCGAGTCCAGTCTGTATTGTTCTCCGCAAGCTCTGTCGGAGCAAAGGTAGGGCAGGGAGCACTGACTGCCGCATTCGGTTTTGTGCTCAGTGCCATAGGCTATAACGGAGCGCTGGAAACACAGGCCGCTTCTACAATATCAGGTATTGATGCATTTTTCAAATTCGGACCTTTGGTTGTAGCAATTATTTTGCTGGTCGATATCTGGTTCCTGGATGTAGAAACGAAGAATCCGCAGTATATCAAGGAAATTGAAGAACGAAAAGCAGCTGGCAGGGCAGCGGAATAAAACAGGATTTCGTGATACGGAGTCTTTGAATAGCAAGGAGGAAATCAGAATGTGTGATAACAGGAAAAATCAGGAGAGGGGGATGACGGTCCGGGAGGTGATTGACAAGATTCTTCTGGATATGTGCGGCGGTCCGAAGATTGAACCGACCTGTGACGTGATCACGATAGGAAACCCTGACAATGTGGTGACGGGGATCGTGACGACGTTTATGCCCACATACCATGTGATCCGGGAGACAGTCCGGCTGGGAGCAAATTTTATTATATCCCATGAGCCGACCTGGTTTAACGGTAACGACAGGACCGACTGGTGCAGGGAGGACAGCGTATATCTGGCAAAACGTAACTATCTGGAATCGCATGGCATTACGATATGGCGCTTTCATGATCATATGCACATCGGCTCTGATATGGATTATATTTATGAAGGTCTGATCGAGGAACTGGACTGGCGCAGATATCTGCAGCCTGATGAGAAGCAGCCCTGGATCTATGAACTGCCGGAGACAACGGTAGGGGAGTTGGCCGGGTTCTTCAAGAAGCGGCTGGAGATGAGTACGGTGCAGATCATCGGCGCTCCTGAAATGAAAGTGAAACGTGTCGGCGTATTGGTGGGCGGCGGAAGTCTGGGACTTGGCGTGGAAGAAATGCCCATGCAGGTTATGGAGCGCGACAGGCTCGATCTGCTGATCGTGGGAGATATTACGGAATGGACGATATGCGCCTATATCAATGATGCGTACCAGATGGGATTTAACCGTGCCATGCTCACCCTCGGACATGAACGGAGCGAGGAGGCCGGTATGAAATATCTGGCTCCCTGGCTGAAAGAACGATTTTTAGAAATCCCGGTAACATTTGTGGATGCAAAAGAACCATTTACCTATCTGTGAAAATGTTACTGTCCATACCCTGACAGGGCGCTTACAGTAACGTGAAAAACGTCGAAAAAAAGCCTGGAATCTGGCAGTTGAAAAGATGCTGCAGAAAAAGTATAATGATGATAAGTGTTTGAACAGTACAAAAAAAGTGATGATACATTCCGAGTTTGAAACGAATCATGAGGTGACCTATGCAGCTGCTGTTAAAAAACGATCCCCTGCTGGATATCCGGGAAAACGGGGCCTGTACCATTCTGGACTTTGACCGGCTTCCATTTGCGCTCCGAAAAGAAAATCTTGCCTTTGTGGATTTTATGGAGTGGGCATCCAACCGCACATTGTCCATCGGGCGCAGCTTTGCCAAGGAGATCCTGAACACGCTCCGCTTGTCTCAGACCAACCGGTATGCCGTATGCAGGGCATGCCGGGGGCTGAGCCTGGAGGACGCCTACTGGATCCGGCAGGATGGAGATGTAAAGACCTGGGAGGAGGTCAGTCTGTTCCGGAATCCGCTGTCCCTGTATGTTACAGAAGTCTCTCTGTCCGGAAGGAATGTACGGTATTCTGCAGAGGTTCGGGAAAGGCGTGAGATCCATACGCCGGAGCTTACGACACTGGGGGCAAGCGCAAAGGGATGGATCCGTGAGAACGGAAGCCTGTTTCTTCATAAAGTCGGGAAATACGAGATCCCGGCGGATCAGATATTGAATGCGCTGGAGGTTCCTCATATCCATTACCAGGTTTCTTCGGAAGAACAGATTCAGGCGTATCTGACGGAGGAGCGCAGAGCGTGGATCGAGGGCGTGGGGGATACCGTCGTGAACGCGAAGCTGTTCACTTCGGAATCGATTTCTATGGTGACATTTGAAGAATTTCAGGTATTTTGTGAAAATTATGGGCTGGATGCCTATGCAGAGGCAGAAAAAACAGACCGGGAGTTCTATCTGAAAATGCAGATTGCGGACTACCTTCTCAATAACAATGACAGGCATGAGCAGAACTGGGGATTTTTTATGGAAAATGCCACTGGAAAGCTGACAGGCTTTTGTCCGCTGTTCGACCATGACCATGCGTTTTCCGGGTATGCAAATGTGTTGTCGCAGACCAGGAGGGAAGCGATGACTCTCTATGAAGCCGCGGCAGAGGCGCAAAAGGAGCTGGGAATGGAGCTTGGGAGTCTGGAGGAAATGAAGCGGCCCCGATTTTTAAGCGAAGAGCAGTGGGAGGGCGTTTTGGAGAGAAAGCGCTGCCTCGATCCATAAAGAAGCTGTATTGAGTTTTGGATGCGCAGGAAGATGTTGTGCTGTTATTAGGAAAACGAAAGGCAGACCACATGATCACGAATGAAGCAATCAATCAGGCGATCGACTATATACTGGAGCATATCGAAGAGGACGTGACATTGGACGCTGTGGCAAAATACTGCCATTTTTCGAAATATTATTTCAGCCGTCTTTTCAAGGCGCAGACAGGGGAAAGCGTCTATGCCTTTATCAAACGGGTTCGGCTGGAGCAGAGCGCGTTCCGCTTAAAGACAGAACAGGAGCGCAGGATCACGGAGATCGGGGCGGATTATGGATACAGCGCTTCCAATTACAGCTCCGCGTTCCGGCAGCATTACCGCATGGCTCCGGCCGATTTCCGAAGAAAATGCCGCAGATATTCCATGGAGCATCCCTTTTTTCATCATGAGAAATGGCATGTGGAGAGCTTTGAGGAATGCAATGCCAGGATCACGGTGGAAACGATTCCGGATTATGATGTGATCTATGAAAGAAGGATCGGCAATTACACGCAGTTATCCGGAGACTGGAACAGTTTTATCCGGAAGTATCAGGACTATATCCGGCCGGATACGAAGTTTTTGGAACGGACCTATGATGACCCCGGAGTGACGTCCCGGGAGCAGTGCCTCTATGATATCTGTATGAGTATCCCCGGCAACTGCCCGCTGGAAAATACGATGCGGATTGAGGGCGGCAGATGCTTTGTCTATCACTTTAAGGGGCATGCGAAATATATCTATGCAGCCTATCAGACCCTGTTCCTGGTATGGCTTCCGCAGACGCATTATGAACTGGATACGCGTAAAAGCCTGTTTGATATTTACCATAAGATTGACTGCGATACCATGTACATGGAACTGGATATCTGCCTTCCGATGAAATAAGGCAAGATTTCAGAAGTATATAATTTCCATCCTCCTTATAATGGATACCGTTGCAAAAGGTATTCACGATAAGGAGGAGTTTTTTATGGACTTAGAACAGATCAAAAGCAGCCGGACAACGATGATCCTGCGGTTTTCCGTACCGTCGATCATTGCGATGCTGCTCACATCATTCATCACCATTGCAGACGGATATTTCATGGGAAATTACGTGGGAAAAGAGGGGATCGCTGCAGTGAACCTGGGACTGCCGATCATCTACCTGTATCTGGGCGTGGGACTGATGGTCTCCATCGGAGGGGCGGCCATCGCCGGGATGTCGCTGGGATCCGGGGATCGGGAAAAATGCAATCAGATCTTTCGGCAGACGATCGCAGTGACCGCATGCTTTTCCATATTGCTCAGCTGCATCCTGTTTTTTTGCTTTTCGCCGATGCTTGCTATCCTGCATGCGGATGAACGGGTGATCACGCATTTCCGGGAGTATTATCAGATCATGCTGCTGGAGCTTCCGGTGATGGTGGTCAATTCATCCTTCGGCATGTTCATCCGGGGGGAGGGCAGCCCTCAGTTCTATATGAAGGTCAGCATCTTAAGCGTCGTGCTGAATATCCTGCTGGACTACCTGCTTGCGGGATATTTTCACGGAGGGGCGGCGGGAATCGCGGCGGCATCCCTTCTGTCGGAGCTGGTGTGCCTGCTCTGCATCCTTTACTATTTTCGGAAAAAAGCGCACATCTATCATCTGGGGAAATTCCGTTTTTCCAGGGAAGCTTGTGTGCAGGCGATGCTCAACGGAAGCTCGGAGTTTATCGGGGAAATTTCTACGGGGATTACGATGTTTGCATACAATTTTGTGATCATGAGGCGGATCGGCACAGACGGCGTGACCGCATTTTCCATTGTCGGATATACGGCCTATGTATTCAATATGATCACAGTCGGATTTGGGCAGGGGACAAGCCCGCTGATCAGCTTTTGCTACGGAGCCAGGGAAAAAGCGCTGGCTGTGGATATCCGGAAAAAGACGAACCGGTACGTCTTCGGGGCCGGGGCGGCGGCCTTCCTGCTGATGGCCGCGGGGGCGGACTGGTACAGCCGCCTGTTTGTACAAAGCGAACCGGTGTCAGGGATGATCCGGTCAGGGATTCTGATCTTTATGACCTCCTTTTTCTTTTCCGGGATCAATGCGATCACTTCCTTTTACTTTACTGCCATCGGGAGGGCATTGGAGTCGGCATTGATCTCCTTTTCGCGGGGGCTTGTGGTGCTGCTGGCCTGTATCTTTACGCTGCCTGTCCTGTTTGGAATGACGGGGGTATGGATGGCGGCGCCGGTGACGGAAGGGGTGACGCTGGCAGTGACGGCGGGATGTTTGTACAGGGAGCGTATTCGGGAAGCATAATAACAGGAAACACTTCCACCTGTGCGGTTGCAATCTTTAGATCATCCAACCGTGCAGATGGAATTTTATTAAAAAGTGCTTTTGCAAACGGGGATGGAAGATTGTGAGAACGAATTTTCAAATACACTTTAATGCAATCATACAGTTGTGCAAATTTCATAAAAAGAAATGCATAAATTTGTTGGCATTGTTGAAAATATAAAAATGACTTGCATTTTATCGTTTCGTATGGTAAGATAAGAACACATAAAAATGAATCGATTCATATATAAAAAAACATTATAAAAATAAGGATAAAATCAATTTAAATGAATTGATATATTTCTGATGGAAGAGGAGGAAAGTCATGAAAAAAATTTTAGCAGTTATCTTAGCAATTGGTATGGTTTTGTCACTGGCGGCCTGCGGAGGAAATGGATCTGACGGAGGGAATACATCCGGAGGAGAGAGCAGCAGTGAGGAGACCCAGACAGAGGGAGAGAAGAAGACAGTCGCGCTGGTTCCCCCGGCAATGATCTCTCCATATTATAAGTCTGTGATCTCCGGCGCGCAGGAGGCGTGTGACAGTCTGGGTTATGAATTGAAGACGCTGGCTCCGGAATCAGAATCTGATTATGCGTCACAGGTTCAGATTGTAGAAGATATGATCACACAGAAGGTGGACGGGATCATCCTTTGCGCGATTAACAGTGATGCCATTGTTGCTGCGGTAAAGAAAGCAAATGAAGCGAATATCCCGGTCGTGATGTTCAATACACAGAATGAGCTTGCCGGCGGAGAGGTTGCCTGCTATGTGAGATATGACCAGTACGAGGCCGGAGGAAAGGTATGTGACTTTGTTGCGGAACAGTTCGGGGAGGAACTGAAAGCAGCAATCGTGGAAGGACTTCCCTCAGACCATACGACAGAGAGAATGGGCGGCTTTGTAGACAAGGCAAAGGAAGAGCACCCGGGCATTGAAGTGGTGGCGAGCCAGGCTGGAGACTGGGAACGTGAAAAAGGAATGAACGCGGCAGCCAATATGCTACAGGCCAATCCGGATATCGATGTAATCTTTGCATTGTGTGACGAGATGGGTCTCGGAGCCGTACAGGCCGTGAAGGAAGCCGGTTCTGACGCTAAGGTAGTCAGTTTTGACGGAAACCCGAATGCGGTAGCAAGCATCCAGGCAGGAGAACTGGTCTCTACGGTTTCCATCGGAGGACCTGGAACAGGAAATATGTGTGTGGAAGCGCTGAAAAAGATTTTCGACGGTGAGACAGTAGAAAAGATCGTCAATGTGGATACGGAGATTATTTGGGAAGAAAATGCGGATCAGTTCCCGTCAGAAGCAGATTAAGACTGTCGGAGGAAAAAACAGGGGGTGCTGTGAGATACGGCACCCTTTCTGTATAAAATTAGGGTAACTGTTCAGTGTGGCAGGCCACAGACTATCCTGCTGTTTTGAATAGTTGCAAATTAGGAGAAAACATATGGCAGAAGAATTTATTTTGAAAATGTCCGATATTACGAAACGTTTTCCCGGTGTCCTGGCGTTGGATCATGTAAGCCTGTATGTAAAAAAAGGAGAGGTTCATGCGCTTTTAGGTGAAAACGGAGCCGGAAAAAGTACCCTGATGAAAATTCTTGCCGGCGCCTATGTAAAAGATGAGGGTCAAATTGAAATCTTTTCAGAGAAAACAGAATTGGGGAATCCAAAAGCAGCAGAGGATCTGGGAGTGGGCATCATCTATCAGGAGCTGAATCTGATCCCAACGTTGACTGTAGCAGAGAATATCTTTCTTGGAAGATACAGGATGAGCAGTAAGGTGAAGATCAACTGGAAGGAAGTCTATGAGGAGGCGGATCGGCTATTGCAGGATCTGGAAGTGGATGCCAAGAGTACGGATTATATACGGGATCTTGGCATTGCGCAGCAGCAGATGGTGGAAGTCGCAAAAGCGCTTTCCATGAATGCGCGCATCATTATCATGGACGAACCCACAGCGCCGCTGACAGCAAGGGAAACGAAGAATCTGTTCCGGATCGTAAAGAAGCTCAAGGAAGGCGGAGTTTCTATTATTTACATTTCCCATCGGCTGGAGGAAGTCCTGGAGATCTGTGACCGGGCGACCGTCATGAGGGACGGCTGTACGATCCAGGAATTGAATATTGCAGAAACCACTATGGATGAAATGATCCGTCTGATGGTGGGGCGTGAGCTCAAAGAAAAATATCCCCGGGTCGAGAAGACGATCGGGGAAGAAGTCTTCCGGGTGGAAAATCTGTGTGCCGGCGTCAGGGTACAGAATATCAGCTTCAGCGTCCGCTCAGGCGAGGTCTTATGTGTAGGCGGCCTGGTGGGAGCCGGCCGGACAGAGACGGTCAGGGCGATTTTTGGTCTGGATGAGAAAACCGACGGCAGGATACTCATTGACGGCAAACCATGTAATATCAGGAGCCCAAAGGATGCGATCGCGTCCGGGATCGGGTACGTGACAGAGGACCGGAAAGGGGAAGGGCTGGTTTTGAAGCTGGATGTAGGAGAAAATATTACGCTGGCAGCACTGGATATGTTCCGTTCTGGAATCCATCTCAATCTTGGAAAAGAAAAAAATATAGTAAAGGAATACGTACAAAGATTGAATATCAAGACCCCTTCTATTTTCCAGAAAGTAGAAAACCTTTCAGGAGGAAATCAGCAGAAGGTGGTTCTGGCGAAATGGCTGCTTTCAAAATGTAAGGTGCTGATCCTGGATGAACCTACAAGAGGGATCGACGTAGGCGCAAAAATAGAAGTCTACAATCTGATCAATGAGCTGGCGAAGGAAGGGAAGGCAATCCTGGTGATCACATCGGAGATCCCGGAGCTGCTGGGAATCTGCGACAGGGTCGTGGTCATGGCAAGAGGACGTTTAAGCGGAACACTGTCCAGGGAAGAGGCGAATCAGGAATCGGTCATGACGCTGGCAGTAGGGGCGCAGAGCGCATCACCGGCCGGTATGGTAACGATGGAAAAGGAAAGAGGACGATGAATATGAAGAACAAGATGAAAGAAAGAAAAGGTACAAGCTATCTCGGAATATTGATTGCACTGCTGGTGCTGTGCGTCGTTTTATCCTTTGCAAGCAGCAGTTTTTTGACGGTATCGAATCTGCTGAATGTGTCACAGCAGATATCCACAAACTTTTTGATCGCCATCGGAATGACATTTATCATCCTACTGGGTGGGATCGATCTGTCCGTTGGCTCGATCATCGCAGTGACAGGCCTGATGATGGGACTGATGATGAAAAGCTGGAATCTGCCCGTACTGGTCAGCATTTTGCTGGGCCTCATTTTTGCATCTGTGATCGGGCTGGTGACCGGGCTTCTGATCACCGGATTTGACCTGCCGCCGTTTATCGCCACACTTGGAATGATGTCCATTGCAAGAGGGGCGGCTTATACGATCACACAGGGACAGCCGATCTATACCTTTCCAGAAGGATTTCTTGCGATCACGGGAAGGTACGGCGGGGTTCCGGTATTTACGATTCTGATCATGGTGGTTCTGTTTTTGATTGCGGCGTATGTATTAAAATATACCAAATACGGAAGATATATTTACGCCATCGGAGGAAATGAGAACTGTGCAAGGCTTTCCGGTATCAATGTGAATCAGGTAAAATGCCTGGCCTATGTGATCAGTGGATTTTGCTGCGGTGTTGCCGCGATCATCCTGACATCCAGACTGGATTCGGCAGTACCGACCAATGCGGACGGCGCGGAGCTGGATGCCATTGCTGCAGTTGTGATCGGCGGGACCTCCATGAACGGCGGCGAGGGGACGCTGGTAGGAACGCTGATCGGAACGCTGATCATCGGGATCGTGGCAAACGGGCTGAACCTATTGAACGTCCCACAGGGCGCGCAGCGCATGGTAAAAGGCGGGATCATCGTTCTGGCAGTGATCGTGGACGTGATACGGAGAAAGAGAAATCTGAAAGCGTGAACAGTTGAAAAGCGAAAAATGAAAAAGAACAGAGACAGGCAATCAATTTGCTGCATCAAATAGCTGCAATGAATGGAGGAAGAATCAATGAATGAAGCATTGGGACACAAAACATGGTGTATTCCGGATATGTACATGAAAGAACCGGGAAATATGCCTACACCATCTCATGAAAGTATCACACTGCTGAATACGGGAAGCAGTACGGCCGAAGTAACCATGGATCTGCTGTTTGACAATGGAAGGCCTTCAGAAAAGCTGAAGGGGATCCAGATAGGGCCGATGCAGGCGAAGCATCTGCGGATGGATCAGCTGGAGGAGTGGGGGCTTCAGATTCCTAGATCCGTGTGTTATTCGGCGATCATCCACAGCAGCGAGAAGATCGTTGTGGAGTATGCAAGGCTGAACTGGATCGACGGAGCGGCACAATCTTTTGCGGTGATACCATATTATACCTTGTGAAACGGCCGAATGGCCATGATGGGATGCCTTTGGGTATGAGAATTAGGAGAGCCTATCGAAAATAGTAACAGTGTGGGGCAAAGCTTGTACAGAAGTCTTTGAGAAACAACAAAATTTTATAGGATACGAGGAGAAATATTATGACAGAAAAAAGAGTGGCAATCGTGACCGGAGGAACAAGAGGGATGGGACAGGCGATCAGTGTTGAGCTCGCAAAGCGGGGAAATATTGTGTGCGCTGTCTACAGGTCTAATGAGGAGAGCGCAAAGGAAACTTTAAAAAAGATCCAGGAGCTGGTACCGGAGAGCGGTATTTATCGGGTAGACGTTTCAAAGGAGCAGGAGATCAGGAAATTTGTTGATGAGGTTGGAACCAGGTTCGGCAGGATCGATATTCTTGTGAATAATGCCGGAATTTTTGATTTCCGTTTTATTGACGAAATGGACGGGGAATATCTGGATCGTGTTCTCAATACCAATTTCAAAAGCCAGTTCTTTATGCTGCAGAATGTTGCAGAATATATGAAGAAGAACCGTTATGGAAGAATTGCGAATGCATCCTCCATTTCCGGACGTTTTGCTGACTGCGGCCTTGTGGCGTATGCGGCAAGCAAAGCAGGGGTGGATATGATGACCAGGATCGGCGCAGCAGAGCTTGGACCGTACAATATCAGTGTCAATGCCTATGCGCCGGGGATCATCCATACGGATATGACAGATGCCATGATCCAGGAACGAGGGGACGAGCAGGTTCGGGATCTGTGCCTGAACCGGTTTGGAACCGGGGAGGATGTGGCGGCCCTGGTCGGATTTTTGACCTCCCCGGAGGGCGGATATGTGACCGGTGAGATCATCGGAATCGATGGGGGAATGTTCAAGGTACAGAATACATATCTGGCATACGAGCACGCGAAAAAGAATGGATAAGAGTATGGAACAGAGAGTGGATGTGATTTTTTGCATGAATAAGGATGATGGTGAAAAGGAGAAGGATCATATGGAAAAAAGAAACGGAAAAATGAAAGCATTATTTTCTTATGCGCCCTATGACAACCGGCTGGAGGAGACAGACATTCCATCCGCCGGCCCTGGGGAGCTGGTTTTAAAAGTACTTGGATGCGGGATCTGCGCAGGCGATGTGAAGTCCTACCATGGGGGAATCCGGATCTGGGGGACCAGTGAGGAAAACCGTTATATCGAGGCGCCGGTGATCGGCGGCCATGAATTTTTTGGAGAGGTTGTAGAGATTGGGGAAGGAATGGGTATGTATTCCCTGGGCGACCAGGTAGTCGCGGAGCAGATCGCTCCATGCGGGGAATGTGAATTTTGCCGCCAGGGCAAATACTGGATGTGTCAGGAATCTGCGGTTTACGGATTTAAGCAGCATATTCACGGCGGATTTGCGGAATATATCAAGCTGCATAAAAACAGCAGGATCCATAAGCTGCCGGACAGCTTTACTGCAGAACAGGCTGTCCTGGTGGAGCCCATTGCCTGCGGAATGCATGCCATAGAACTGGCGGATATCAGGCATGATGATACCGTAGTGATTGCAGGGCTCGGGGCGATCGGAACCTCCATGATCAATCTTGCCGGATTGTATCTGCCGAAGCAGATTATTGGGATTGATGTAAAACCATTCCGGATGGAGATGGGGAAAAAATATGGAGCAAACCATGTTTTGAATCCAATGGAATGTAATATAGAGGAGGAGATCAGAAAGCTGACAGGCGGATATGGCTGTAATGTCTATATTGAGGCATCCGGAAGCCCGAGAAGTGTGACGCAGGGGCTGCAGTCCTTAAAAAATCACGGTAAATATGTACAGATGGGGGTGTTTGCCGAGGAGGTAAAAGCCGATTGGAATATCATCGGCGACGGCAAAGAACTGGGCATCCGCGGATCTCATCTATCTGCGCTGACGTTTCATTCTGTGATTACAGGCATCGAAAAAGGATGGATCAAAACAGAAGGGCTGATCTCTCATTCCTTCGCACTGGAACAATGGAAGGAGGCGTTTGAAGCAGCGGAAAAAGATCCGCAGGCGATGAAAGTGATGCTGCGTCCGTAAATGCTGTGTCCGTTACGGATCGATCCTGGGCCGTGTGTACCATGCTGCGGCCGCGACCGCCGAATATTTGCCAGCTGTGCGGTTGGATGCCGCTTGGAGCATCCAACCCACTTATCCATTCGCAATCACACAGCTAGCAAATTTTTACGAAAAGTGCATTTTCTATGCTGTAAAAATTTATAAATTCTGTTATAATAAAAATTGCGCCTATGTGCAAGCAGATCATTAATTTTCTTGCGAAAATTGGTGACAGATTATAATACTAACGATGCATGGAAGAATGTCAGCAGTGTTTCAGCATGATGCCTCCATGATCAAAAAGGAATCTAAGGAACTGCCGCAAATTATACACATTATTTTGAGACAGTTACTAAGTGAATGAGAAGGGGATCATACTTGTGGCAGTAATAAAGGATGTTGCAAAGCTTGCGGGGGTTTCTGTAGGAACGGTTTCAAAATATCTGAACACCCCGGAGCTATTACGTGAAGACAAGCGGGCTGCGGTGGAGGATGCAATTCAAAAACTCAATTATAAACCAAACTTATTTGCCAGGAACCTGCGGGTGCAGGATTCAAAAACGATAGCAGTGATCGCGCAGGAGATCCGAAATCCGTTTCATGCGGCATTGTTTAATACAATACGGAAGGAAGCAATGAAATATAATTATTCCGTGGTATTGTATTCACTGAATGATGTAAACGGAAATTTTGATACATTGTTTGAGACTTTGCCGATTCATTATTTCAGCGGGGTGATCTCCTGTTATTTTCATGATATGGAGCAGTCTATTGTTTTTGCAAAGCGTCATGATAAAGTGCCGATGGTGATCATGACCAATTCGGAACGGTATTTTGACGAGTATGATTCTGAAAAGATCGTCCACGCGGATTTTACGCAGGGAATCCAGAAGGTGTGTGAATATCTGATCAGCCTGGGGAACAGGCGGATTGCGTATATCGGCTGTAAGACCAAGGATCAGCTTCGGGATCCGAAGCTGAAAGGCTTTTTGATGACGATGGACAAGCATCATCTGGAACCTCACAGCATCGTGCGTCTGGAAAAAGAATATACAATGCAGACGGGCTATGAATCGGCGGAACAGATCCTCCAAAGCGGGGATCGTCCGGACGCGATTTTAAGTGACACGGATGTTATGTCCATCGGGGTATTGAATTGTCTGCGCAACCATGGAATCCAGGTGCCGGATGATATCATGCTGGCATCCTTTGATAATATTGAATTGGCAGAATACTGCAATCCAAGACTGACTACGTTAAATGTGCCGATCGAGGCGATGAGCGTCAGGGCAGTGGAAATGCTGGTGGCACAGATGGAAAATCGGGAATGCAAAAATATGGGCAATGCATTTGAACTGGAGCTGGTCATTCGGGAGACTACGAAAAACAGGTGAAATTGTTTTCCGACGTCCTGATTTATAATGAAAGCCTGCGGATGGCAAAATGCCGCCCACAGGTGTTGTTTAAGCATCTACATCCTCCAGAAAGTCCCGGAGATACACTTCCACCGACCGGCTCATTTCCTTTGAAAAATCGGAATTGTACTTCCGCTTACAGAACGCTTGGATCCATGCGCTATAATCTTTTTGACCGTCCTTATAGGAGAGCATATCAGCCAGCTCCAGGTCTGTCATCGGATGGTACGTATTTTCATGGACCAGATATTTTTCATCGATCCGCTGAGGCTTTTTCCGGTTTTTCTGCTGCTCGGTGGGATAGCCGAAGACGAGAAGGGCAGCAGGAAATACATATTTGGGCAGGTGCAGTAATTCCCGCATATCTTCGCAGTTTTCCATGACATCACCGATATAGCAGGAGCCGATCCCCAAGCTTTCCGCGGCGGTAACCGCGTTCTGGGCGGCGATCAGCGCGTCATCGACTGCCAGCAGAAGATCGCCGGTGCCGGGTCTGCGTGGATTGCATCCGGCAGAAGCGAAGGCATCATACCATTTTTTGCAGTCCGCGCAAAAGGCCAGCACCAGGCCGGCTTTGGCAATAAAAGGCTGGTGGTCGCAGAGGTCGGCGAGGCGGTTTTTCAGCTCCTGGTCGGTTACATCCAGGATCGTGTAGAGCTGCTGATTGCCGGCGGTGGGTGCCATGGCAGCAGCCGTGATGATGGCGGATCTGTCCTCCGGGGAAATCTTCCGGTCTTCAAATACCCTGACGGATTTTCGGTTTGCCAGTTGTTCAAGTACTTCGTTTTTCATGAGAAATTCCTCTCTTTTTTTGGAATGATTTTCACCTGTACGGTTGGATGCTCTAAAGAGTCTCCAACCGACTCATCCATTCGCAAAAACCGTACAGGTGGAATTATTTTATCAGCTCACACAATTCAGAGATCTTCCGAATCCGCCACTTGGCATCCGGCACATCACCGAAGCCGTATTCTGCCAGGATGAAGGGAATCCCGGCCTCCCGGCAGGCATCCGCGTCGCCCTGGGTATCCCCCACATAGACCACATGCTCCAGGCAGTTTTTCTCCATCAGCATTCGGATGGTCTGTCCTTTGGAGACCGAAGTCTCCCCGAAACAAAGGTGGTCCCTGACGCTATCTTCCAGTCCTGCGGCTCGCAGGAAAAGCTCGATATACCCGCACTGGCAGTTGCTTACAATGTAGAGATCTGTTTTTTTCGCCAATGCGTGGAAGGTCTCAACGACTCCTTCATAGAGTACGCCCGGGTGTGTTTCCAGATATTCATTTTCATAGTCGTAGCAGGCTTCCATGATCTGTGCCTGCTCTTCCTCCGACAAGGTGGGAAATAATGCGTTGGAAATCTCCGTCATGGTCTTCCCGAACAATTCTTTCAGGCGGTCTGCGCTGACCCGGGTATCAAGGCCCGTATGCTCCTGTACCGCCCTGGTCCAGACCTGCGCGGCCTGCTCCGTGGAATCCCAGAGTGTTCCATCTACGTCAAATATAATGCCGTCCAGATCTGCAGGCTCAAAAGCGATCCCACGATTTTTATCCGCATGTGACAGGCGGTCTTCCTCCGATAGAGTCATATTTTGCTGATTCATAGTATCTGATTCTCCTTATTTCTTTTTTGAGGCGGTGCATGTATACGCAGACCTCTTCGTTTTCCATTGATCCCAGCCAATCATTTCCTATTATAATTTGTCACCAATTTTCGCCAGAAAATTGATGACCTGCGTGGTGCTCTAGCGCAATACACATTGTACCATATCCTCGTCCGGAATGGGAGAGAAAAAAACTCCTTTTAAAAAGATTTCTTTTAGTGTATACTATTCTTTATGATTTGGAAAAAGCTGCGAAATGTACTTTGATTAAGGAGAGCTCCCTATGAATGAAAAAATAGTTTTGATCGACGGACACAGTATTTTGAACCGGGCATTTTACGGGGTGCCGGATCTGACCAACTCGGAAGGACTGCACACCAATGCTATTTTTGGATTTCTGAATATCCTGTTCAAGATCCTGGATGAGGAAAAGCCGGAATACCTGACAGTCACCTTTGACGTCCACGCGCCTACCTTCCGGCACGAGATGTACGCGGACTACAAGGGTACGAGAAAGCCCATGGCTGAGGAACTGCGGCAGCAGGTTCCGGTGATCAAGGAAGTGCTGGAGGCCATGGGGATCGAGATCGTGGAGCAGGCGGGGCTGGAAGCGGACGATCTGTTGGGAACCATTTCCCGGACCTGTGAGGAGAAGGGGATGGAGGTGTCCATCATTTCCGGGGATCGGGACACGCTGCAGCTTGCCACCGAGCATGTGAAGATCCGGATTCCCAGGACGAAGCAGGGTAAGACCGAGGTGACGGATTATTATGCAGCGGATGTGAAGGAGGCCTACGGGGTCACGCCGACGGAATTTATTGATGTGAAGGCGCTCATGGGGGACGCATCGGATAACATCCCGGGAGTGCCGGGAGTGGGAGAGAAGACCGCCACTAAGATCATCCAGGAATACGGCTCCATTGAAAATGCGTATGCCCATGCGGCGGAGATCAAGCCCCCCAGAGCCAGCAAGAACCTGCAGGAGTACTGGGACCAGGCCTGCATGAGCAAGACGCTGGCCACCATCGACACCCGGGCGGAGATTGGATTTGACCTGGAACAGGCAAGGTTCGGCAATCCGTATACAAAGGAAGCCCATGATTATTTCCAGCGCCTGCAGTTCAAAAACCTGCTCAGCCGGTTTGATGTGGAAGCCGATACCAATGCGGTGGAGGATTATTTCCGGGAAGTGACGGAGAAGGACATGCTGGAGCGCATTTTTGAGGAGGCGAAGAAGTCGGACACGGTGGGCATCGCGATCTCCGAGGATGGGGGAAATGTGCTGCCGTTGTTTGCCCATGCGTCGGGCTACGGCAGGATCGCCATCTGCTACGGGGAGGAACAGATCTATTCCATTCCCTGTGACATGGACATGGATATGGGGGTTCTGTTCGGGAAGCTTTGTGAGGTGGCGGATTCTGTGGAACGGTTCGTGATGTTCGACCTGAAAAAATATCTGCCGGAGCTGCCGATCACCCGCAGGGAGCACTGCTTTGACGCGACAGTGGCGGCCTATTTGCTGAATCCTCTGAAAAATGATTATGGTTACGAGGACGTGGCCAGGGAACAGCTCCATCTGCTGATCCATGAGAAGGCGGACGCGTCCATGAAGGCCTGCTATGAGGCATATACGGCCTATGCGGCAGCGGAGCCGCTGAGGAAGAAATTAAAAGAGACAGGCATGGATTCCCTGTTTACGGAGATCGAGATGCCTCTGCTGTTCACCCTCTATGAAATGGAGCAGGCCGGGGTGAAGATCGAAGGGGAGGCTCTCAAGGTGTACGGAGACCAGTTAGGGGGCAGGATTCTGGAGCTGGAAAAGGAAATCTATGAGCTGGCAGGGGAGACCTTCAACATCAATTCCCCCAAGCAGCTGGGAGTGGTATTGTTTGAGCATATGGGGCTGCAGGGCGGCAAGAAGACCAAGACCGGATTTTCCACGGCGGCGGATGTGCTGGAGAAGCTGGCGCCGGATTATCCGGTGGTGGCGAAGATATTGGAGTACCGCCAGCTTGCAAAGCTGAAATCCACCTATGCCGACGGACTGGCCAATTTTATCGGGGCGGACGGAAGGATCCACGGAAAATTCCACCAGACGATCACGGCCACGGGGCGGCTCAGCAGCACGGATCCGAACCTCCAGAATATCCCGATCCGGATGGAACTGGGACGGCTGATCCGGAAGGTATTTGTGCCGAAGGAGGGCTGCGTGTTCGTGGATGCGGATTATTCCCAGATCGAGCTGCGGATCCTGGCCCATTGTTCCGGGGACGCGCAGCTCATCCAGGCATACCGGGAGGCTCAGGATATCCACAGGACCACGGCATCCCAGGTGTTCCATGTGCCCTTTGAGGAAGTGACGGATCTGCAGCGGCGCAATGCCAAGGCGGTAAACTTCGGGATCGTGTACGGGATCAGCTCCTTTGGGCTCAGCCAGGATTTAAGTATTACGAGAAAAGAGGCAGCCCAGTATATTGAAAATTATTTTGACACCTATCCGGGGGTGAAGCAGTTTCTGGATACGCAGGTGGCGCATGCCAAGAAAAACGGCTGTGTGGTGACCTTGTTTGGACGGCGCAGGCCGGTTCCGGAGCTGAAATCCAGCAACTTCATGCAGCGCAGCTTCGGGGAGCGGGTCGCTATGAACGCGCCCATCCAGGGAACCGCGGCAGACGTGATCAAGATTGCCATGATCGGAGTGGCACGGGAACTGAAGGAAAAGGGATTGAAGTCCAAATTGATCCTGCAGGTCCATGACGAACTGCTGATTGAGGCATACGAGGAAGAACTGGAACAGGTGAAAGAAATCCTGAAAGAACAGATGGAACAGGCGGCGGATCTGCGGGTTCCGCTGATCGTGGATATGCATACCGGGAAGAACTGGTATGAGGCGAAGTAGAAACAGAAGAGTACAGCGCAGGACTGTTTGTCAATCAGAGCAAGGCGGAACGCTGTGTTTTACGGTGAGTCTGCCAGGATGAGAAAATGGTGATAAAGGATGAAGATACTCGGAATTACCGGAGGGGTCGGTTCAGGAAAAAGTGAAGTGCTTGCGTTTCTGCAGGAAGCATACGGGGCTTTTATTGCGCCCCTGGATGACGCGGCAAGGCGGCTCCAGAAAAAGGGGCAGCCCTGCTTCGCGCGGATCGTGGAAGCATTCGGCCGGGACATGCTGGGAGCGGACGGGGAACTGGATCGGGGAAAGCTGGCAGAAGCCGTGTTTTCCGATCCGAAAAAACTGACCCTTCTAAATTCCATCGTCCACCCGGAAGTCCGGCGGTGGGCGGAGCGGGATATTTCCCAAAAAGAGAGGGAAGGGGTTCGGCTTTATGTGCTGGAATCCGCCCTGTTTCCGAATGTGGATTACGGGGATCTCTGCGAGGAAATGTGGTATATCTATACAGAGGAATCTGTCCGGTATCAGCGTTTGGAAAGGTTCCGGGGGTATACGGAGAGAAAGATCCGGGATATCATCCGGTCGCAGCCGTCGGAGGCGGCATTCCGGAGGATCTGCACGGCAGTCATTGACAACAGCGGTGCATGGGAACATACTAAAAAAACAGTTCAGAGCAGGATAGCATATTTACTGCGGGAGGGCCGATAAATCAGTGCCTGCTGTTTCTGTCAGGACAAGGCAGTTTGCAGGAATATCATCGGGGCAGTACAGCAGCAGTATTCTGCAGAGATACATACCAAGATAGGAGAATGATTATGAGACTGTGCAGCATTGCCAGCGGGAGCAGCGGGAACTGCATTTATATCGGGAGCGACCATACCCACCTTCTGGTGGATACGGGGATCAGTAAGAAACGGATCGAGGCGGGGCTGAAGGAGCTGGAGATCAAGGGGGAGGAACTGACCGGGATTCTGGTGACCCACGAGCATTCGGATCATATCCAGGGATTGGGCGTGTTCAGCAGGAAATATGAGATTCCCATTTACGCGTCCCCGGGAACCATCGAAGGGATCAAAAGCTATTCCGGCCTGGGGAAGCTGCCGGAGGGACTTCTGCATCCCATCCGGATCGATGAAGCGTTTTCTCTGGGGGATATCACCATCGACCCCTTTGCTGTTTCCCATGACGCCAACGAGCCCACGGGCTACCGGATGGAATGCGCAGGCAAAGCGGCGGCCGTAGCCACGGATCTGGGGATCTATACGGACTATGTGGTGAACAAGCTGAAAAATCTGGACGCCGTGCTGCTGGAGGCGAACCATGACATACATATGCTGGAGGTCGGGGCCTATCCCTACTATCTGAAACAGCGGATCCTGGGGGAGAAGGGACATTTGTCAAATGAATTGTCAGGACGGCTTCTTTGTGATATACTACATGATAATTTGAAACACATCGTCCTGGGGCATCTCAGCAAGGAAAATAATTATGTGCGGCTGGCCTATGAGACCGTGAAGCTGGAAGTAACCCTGGGAGATAATGCATATAAAGGAGAAGATCTGGATATCACCGTTGCGAAGCGGGATGAGGTATCGGAGATTTATTCCTTTTAGGAGCCGCAGAAAAATAAGAGATACGGATTGCCCAGAGATAGAAGCCTATAGAAACGAGGAGGAACAGAACATGAAAAAATGTATTGTAACCGTATTGGGGAAAGATACCGTGGGGATCATCGCGAAGGTATGCACCTACCTTGCGGAAAATGAGATCAACATTCTGGACATTTCCCAGACTATTGTGCAGGGATATTTTAATATGATGATGATCGTGGATGTGACAGAGAAGGATACGCAGTTTACACAGATCTGCGACGATCTGGAAAAGCTGGGCAAGGAGATTGGGGTCAATATCCGCTGCCAGAGGGAAGAGATTTTTGAGAAAATGCACAGGCTGTAAAGAAGAAGGCTGCAACAGGATACTATAGAAAAACCGGCAGAAGTTCCGGTGATTTTTATGGGAACAGGATCGGCTGTAAAAGGTGAGGAAAACAGATATGATTAATATGTATGAAGTTTCAGAGACAAATGAAATGATCGAGCATGAAAATCTGGATGTGCGTACGATCACGCTGGGAATCAGCCTTTTGGACTGTATCGACTCGGACCTGGAAATGCTGAACCAGAAGATCTATGAAAAGATTACCACAGTGGCAAAGGATCTGGTCAGTACGGGACGGGATATTGAGAAGGAGTTCGGGATTCCCATTGTGAATAAGCGGATCTCCATTACGCCCATTTCGCTGGTGGGCTCTGCGGCCTGCAGATGTCCAGAAGATTATGTGACTATCGCGCGGACCCTGGACCGGGCGGCGCAGACGGTGGGCGTGAACTTTATCGGCGGTTATTCCGCGCTGGTGTCCAAGGGAATGACGAAAAGCGAGGAATACCTGATCCGGTCGATTCCCCAGGCGATGGCGGAGACGGAGAGGATCTGCAGCTCCGTCAATGTGGGCTCCACCAGAACCGGAATTAATATGGATGCGGTCCGTCTGTGCGGGGAGATCGTCAAGGCCACCGCGGAGGCGACAAAAGAACGGGATTCCCTGGGCTGTGCCAAGCTGGTGATCTTCTGCAACGCGCCGGACGATAACCCGTTTATGGCAGGGGCGTTTTTGGGAGTGACGGAAGCGGACGCGGTCATCAATGTAGGCGTCAGCGGCCCCGGCGTTGTGAAAAAGGCATTGGAAAAGGTGCGGGGAAAGGGCTTTGAGGAGCTCTGCGAGACCATTAAGAAAACGGCCTTCAAAGTAACCCGGGTGGGACAGCTTGTGGCAGGCGAGGCATCGAAGCGGATGGGGATTCCCTTTGGAATTGTGGATCTGTCTCTGGCGCCCACACCGGCCATCGGGGACAGTGTGGCGGAGATCCTGGAAGAGATCGGCCTGGAGAGGGTCGGCGCACCGGGAACCACAGCGGCTCTTGCCATGCTCAACGACCAGGTGAAAAAGGGCGGTGTGATGGCATCCTCCTATGTGGGCGGCTTAAGCGGCGCGTTCATCCCGGTCAGTGAGGATCAGGGGATGATCGACGCGGTGAACATCGGATCCCTGACGCTGGAGAAGCTGGAGGCCATGACCTGCGTCTGTTCCGTGGGGCTGGATATGATCGCCATTCCGGGTAAGACGAAGGCCAGCACCATTGCCGGGATCATTGCGGATGAGATGGCCATCGGCATGGTGAACCAGAAGACCACGGCAGTCCGGCTGATCCCGGTGATCGGCAAGGATGTGGGAGAGACGGCGGAATTCGGAGGTCTCCTGGGATATGCGCCCATCATCCCGGTGAATGAATTTGGATGCGAGACATTTATCAGCCGGAAAGGACGGATTCCGGCGCCGATCCACAGTTTTAAGAATTAAAGATCATATGTCACACCCTGACCGATCGCCGCACTGATTGGTCAGGCGGATGCACATAAAAGCTGTAACAATGAAAAACGAAAAGGAGTATGAGATCATAAAATGGGTAAGGTAGCGATCGTAACAGACAGCAACAGCGGGATCACGCAGGCAAAGGGGAAGGAGATGGGGATTTTTGTCCTTCCGATGCCCTTTTTTATCAATGGAGAGCTCTTTCTGGAAGATATCACACTGACCCAGGAAGAGTTTTACAAAAGGCTTGGCGAGGATGCGGATATCTCCACGTCCCAGCCGTCGCCGGGAGATGTGATAGATCTGTGGGATAAGGTCCTGGAAGAATATGATGAACTGGTGCATATCCCCATGTCCAGCGGTCTGAGCAGCTCCTGTGAGACTGCCATTTCACTGGCAGAGGATTACAATGGACGGGTGCAGGTGGTCAATAACCAGAGGATCTCCGTGACCCAGGAGCGGTCCGTCCTGGACGCCATGGAGCTGCGTGACGCAGGAAAGTCAGCGGCGGAGATCAAAGAGGTTCTGGAAAGAGAAAAATTTGAATCTACCATCTACATCACCGTGGATACGTTGAAATATCTGAAAAAGGGCGGCAGGATCACCCCCGCGGCCGCGGCGCTTGGAACGGTGCTGAACTTAAAGCCGGTACTGCAGATCCAGGGAGAGAAGCTGGATGCCTTTGCCAAGGTGCGTGGCTGGAAGGCAGCGAAACGGACCATGCTGCAGGCCATCGAAAAAGACATCAGAGAACGGTTTGCGGGAAAGGAAACCAAGCTGGTATTGGGGATGGCGTATACCTGCGGGAAGGAAGAGGCGGCAGAGTGGAAGGAAGAGATCCACAGTCATTTCCCGGAGTATGAGATCATGGAGAATCCGCTTTCCCTGAGCATTGCCTGTCATATCGGGGCAGGGTCCATGGCGGTGACTTGTACGAAGAAGGTATGAATGATATTCACCGCCGATGAAATCTGCCGTGAATATTGCGCCGGCCGCACAGCGGAATGATGGATTCCTTATGCGGCTGTGCGCATCTTGCTATTGAGCGGCTGTCCAGGCTGTGAATTGCAGCAGATATCGAAGGAACATCTGCTGCAGATTCAGCAGGGAAAGCTGCTTTTTCGTACAATCGTCTCGTATGTAGAACAGATCTTATCCGCAAGACAGACGATCACCGCGGCACGGCACTTTGGAATCGAGAGCAGTGTCAGGGGCCACATATGGCTTCGGATGATATTCTGTTCCACTGGCGAGAGCTTATACCGCTGCATGGCGTTTTTCAGGGCGATTGCCGGGTGATGGAACCCATGTAGCCGTTCATGGGAAGCGCTGTTGTGCCAGTCATAGAGATAAAAATCATGGAGGAACGCGCCCCGTACCAGCTCGCAGTCCGACGCACCCAGATGAAAACGGCGGTTCAGATAAAAGCTGAGCCGGGTCACGCTGAGCACATGCTCATAGGTAGAGATGTGCCCATGCTGGATAAAATGCTTCATAAGCTGGGCTTCTTTTGTTAGATTCAGCCCATGAAGATGATTTCTAATCTCAGATATCTCAGTTTTTGTCAATCTCATCTTGAATCCTGCCCTTCTGTATTTTTCCTGTGAAAGGAAAGCGCATGCTTCATCCTGCTCCCCAGTTCGCTGTACTTCGCATGCCGG
The DNA here is from genome assembly GCA_964415625.1 of uncultured Clostridium sp. Classification (GTDB taxonomy): domain Bacteria; phylum Bacillota; class Clostridia; order Lachnospirales; family Lachnospiraceae; genus Schaedlerella. Next base: position 8,819 of record CAYQBE010000016.1, on the reverse strand, counting down.
AACGATACGGAGGAACGGAGCGCCCTTGCCTGATTCCAGTTCATAGTGGAAATTGTATTTTTTAATTCCTCCATCATCCTGCGTTCGCGGAATTCTTCCAGAGAAACTTTTTCTTTCAGGGTAACCAGTCCTTCAGACAGGTTTTGTTTTGTGTTTTCAATAAAAGCATCATAGCGTTCCGAGATATGGGAATCGATGGCATTTAAGGTGGTTTCCAGCTTCACGTTCAGTGCAATCAGAGAGTCCGCTGTCAGCGCACAGTCCGCAGAAAAAACCGCCATCAAAAGCAATGCGCAGGGCTCCTGCCAATAAAGCGGGAGGGCATCGGTGATACGCGCCATATAGGGGTGGATGCCGTACAGTACGATCAGTCCGGCCGCGCCGAAACCGAGGGAACAGGGCAGGCAGATCCGACCCTTGATGTTCAGCGGCAGATTGCTGTAATCCCACCACACTGCATGGAACAGCTTTTCCGTAGCAAAGGATGTAGAATATTCCAGAACTGCGGAGCCCAGCATACAGGTCAGAAATACCGCTCCGTAATTGGGCAGCCCTTCGCAGACCAGCACGTCCAGCACCGCGCCAACGCCGTAGATCGGGCAGTACGGTCCGATGAGCATGCCCCGGTTGTCCCACTTTAAAGTCTTTACACTGCAGAAGATCGTCTCATAGATCCAGCCTAAGATACTATATAACATAAACCAGATAAAGATTGTTGTAAAATGCATGGTACACCTCTAATCAGTTTTCTTTCGTTTTTTTCTATTATTGATTCAAAAACCGGATAAGTCAAGTGTGAATCGTAACCAATACGGCATATTTATATTGACAATAGAATAGAAGGTGATATAATGTACTTGTACAATAAGTACATTTAAAAGCGCATCATTTCAAAGGAAAAGGCGGTGGAGCATGGAGATCATTATCAGCAATAATGCCAATAAGCCTATCTATGAGCAGATCACATCGCAGATCAAGGCCATGATCATGAGCGGAGAGCTGCAGGCCGGGGACGCAATCCCTTCCATGCGGGCGCTGGCGAAGTCAATCCATGTCAGTGTGATCACGGTTCAGAAGGCATATGAGGATCTGCAGAGGGATGGATTTATTGAAACCACGGTCGGACGGGGCAGCTTTGTGTCGGCACAGAATAAAGAATTTTATCAGGAGGAGCAGCAGCGGATCGCGGAGGAGCATCTGCAGGCTGCCGCAGAGATCGGGCGGGTGAGCAATATTTCTCTGGAAAAGCTGACGGAGCTTCTGGCATTATTTTATAAGGAGGATGAGTGATATGGACAATATTTTAGAACTGGATCAGGTGTCCAAGACATTTCCAAAGTCAGAATTTGTATTGGACCGGGTATCGTTTTCCCTGCCCTATGGCGCGATCATGGGATTTGTGGGGGAGAACGGCGCAGGCAAGACGACCACCATCGGATGCATTTTAAATACACTGGAAAAGGACAGCGGCACCATCCGGCTTTTTGGAGAGGAAATGTCGGATCGTGATACAGCCGTTCGGGAAAAGCTCGGCGTGGTCTATGACGGAGATAATTTCCCAGGATATCTGACCGCGGCGCAGCTGTCGGATATCATGCAGGGCTTGTATCAGACATGGGATCCTGCATTGTTCCAAACCGGTTTACAGGATTTTCATCTGCCGGCCGGACAGAAGATCAAAACCTATTCCCGGGGTATGACGATGAAGCTGGCGGTTTGTGCGGCGCTCAGCCACCATCCGAAGCTGCTGATCCTGGATGAGCCCACCGGGGGTCTGGATCCCATCATGCGGGATGAGATTCTGGATGTATTTCTGGATTTTGTACAGGAAGAGGATCACTCCATCCTGTTTTCCTCTCATATTACAAGTGATTTGGAGAAAATCGCGGATTACATTACATTTCTCCATGAGGGAAAAGTGATCCTGACAGCGTCCAAAAATGATCTGGCCTATCACTATGCGGTGATGCGGTGTAAGGAAAGCCAGTTCCGGGCAATGGATCCGGGAGATATCATTGCGTATCGGAAACGGGATCTTCAGACGGATGTGTTGGTGTCTGACAGGAAAGAAGCTCAGAAAAAGTACAGGGACGCGGTTGTGGATCCTGTCTCGGTGGATGAGATCATGCTGCTTCTGGTAAAGGGGGAACGGGGATGAAAGGACTTCTGAAAAACAATTATTATGCGGCACGCTCCAATGTGAAAATATTTTCGATCGTGATGGTCCTGCTGGGAATCGCAGCGGCAGCGATGGACAATGATGTCCAGGGCATCATTATCGGCTACATGGTTTCGGTCATGGCGGGCTTTTCCGTCGCGGCGCTATCCGGCCTGCGGAAGGAAAATACCTCGAAATGGTGCAGGTATAAGCTGACTGCCCCGGTTCGGAGGATTGATATTGTAAAAAGTTATTTCCTGAGCCAGCTGATCTGGCTGCTAGTGGGAATGCTTTTTGCGGCGGTTGGAGTGAGTCTGTCCATTCTGTTCCATGGCTTCCCGTTTGACCGGAATACAGATCTCTTTATGATATTTGTGGTGGGGATCGGGCTCAGTCTGTTTATGGGGGCCGTCTTCTTTCCGCTGTTCTATCTGGGGGGCGAAGAACGAAGTGAACTGTGTACTGTGGCCAGCCTGCTTGTCAGCATCGGAGTGATCATGGGAGCCAGTTCTTTGATGAACCGTCTGTTTGGCCCGCACATGACCACATTCCAGATTGTTTTGGCAGGAATCGTGATACTGGCATGCGCCGCGCTTGCATTCCTGCTGTCATTTCCGCTGACGGTTTTTATTTTTCGGAGAAAAGAGTTTTAAATATTCAGATCTTGAGGATCCCCTGGTTATATTCATTTTCAAATGCTGTTTTATATTTATCCGTGACAACCGAGGTATACAGATTGGAGGCGAGGATATCATGGGTCAGCATCTTCCGGCCCGCAGGCTCAAGCCCCTCGTCATCATAGGACCTGGTAAGCAGTGGGAGAGGACTCTTTTTCGCAATGGCCGAAATCAGCTTTTCTGAATCCCGGCGGAACCCAAGAAGGCGCGCGTAAAAATGCGGCCCCTGTTCTAAGTATTCTTCGACCGCGTTTTTCTTGATGCCCAGCATGATATGGAGCAGGGCGCGGTTGATCCGGGTCTGGGTCACTTCCCTTGTTTTCAGGAGCTCGCAGAACTGCTTATAGTTAAAATAGTTGTTGAGCTGCCCGCAGATCCGGCCGGCCAGCTCCTTAGACACATCCATATAGCGGGGGAGGGTGTCGGGCCGCTTGTTCAGCAGCTTGTATTTCAGGATCAGGGAGAAATCGTTCTGATAGATCGGATATTTGACCCTGTGGTAATCCTTCAAAAGTTCCAGACAGCTGTGGGGCACCTGCTCCTCCAGTTCCCCCAGGATATTGACAAAGGATGTGTTTTCAAAGGTATGTGCGGAGGACACCCCGCTCAGCGCGGAACCGGAATACGCCAGCAGGGAGCGGATGGCGGAAGCAGAGCCGAAGGGGGACTTCAGATCCTGGTCGTGGTAATGGGAGCCCATGCGCCGGATGGTGTAGGGGCGGATCCTGCTGTTCCTCTTTTTCAGCGCTTTCAGGTATTCGATGCCCAGGATGTTGTTGGGATCGTGGAGCAAAAAGGAATAGTCCTCCGTTTTCATGTAGGCGGAAAGAGCATCTTCCCGGGCGGAGGGAAAGGACATGCCCTGCTTTAAGCAGTCCCTTAAATGGTTCTGGTATTCTTCCGGTTCTTCCAGAAGGATGTCCGTCACCTTTTCCAGCCCTTCCAGGTCGCTGCATTCGCTTCCGAAGCAGAGGGAATCTACGATTCCCAGCTGGTCGAGGAAGGAAACCGCTCCATAGGCAAATAATTCGGCGCTTCCGGTGGCATAGCAGACCGGCAGCTCGAACACGGCGGCGGCACCGCATTTTAAAGCCATCTCAGCACGGAGACGTTTGGGCATGATAGCCGAGGTGCCCCGCTGTACATAGTCCCCGCTCATGATGACCACGGCGAGATCCGCCCCGGTCACCTCCTTTGCAGCCTGGATATGGTATTGGTGTCCATTGTGAAATGGATTGTATTCTGTGATCAAACCGACAATTTTCATGAGAAACTCCTTGTATATCTTTTTGAGAACCATTATACTATATCTTATTGAACATGAGTAGTTCAATCAGTACAAAATGTAGAAAAAAGCATGCTATTGATTCAGGAGAAAGAGGGTGCATGGGATGATCAAAGAACAGATACTCGCATTGCTTGAGGAAAGAAGATTTAAAGAATTGAAAGAATTGTTGGAAACCGTGCATCCTGTGGACATTGTGGAAGTGCTTGAAGATATCACCAAGAAGCAGATGATCCTGATCTTCCGGCTTCTTGCAAAGGAAGAGGCGGCGGATGTATTTACGGATATGAACAGCGACATGCGCGAATACCTGATCAATACGCTGACGGACTCCGAGCTGGAAGAGGTCATGGACGAGATGTATGTGGACGATACGGTAGATGTGCTGGAGGAGATGCCGGCCAATGTGGTGGATCGTCTGCTGATGGTGACGGACGAGGATACGAGAAAAAAGATCAATGCCCTGCTCCAGTACCCCGAGGACAGCGCGGGAAGCATCATGAATATAGACTACGTCAGCCTGCGCAAGGAGATGACGGTGGAAGAGGCCATTCTGAAGATTCGTCAGGTGGGGATCAACAAGGAGACCATTTACACTTGTTATGTGACGGAAAAGAAGCGGCTCATCGGCGTGGTGGATGTGAAAGATCTGCTGACAGCAGGGGAGGCCAGGCTGATCGAGGAGATCATGGATGAAAATGTGCTCTGCGCAAAGACTCTGGATGACCAGGAGGAGGTCGCATCTTCCATCCGGAAGTACGGCCTGGTGGCGATGCCGATCATCGACCATGAGAACTGCCTGGTGGGGATCGTAACGGTTGACGACGCCATGTATGTCCTGCAGGACGAGACAACGGAAGATATCAGTATCATGGCCGGTGTCAGCCCTAATGAGGATTCTTATTTCGGAACCTCCGTATTCCGGCATGCGAAGAACCGTACCCTGTGGCTCATGCTCCTGATGCTCTCCGCCACCGTGACCGGGGAGATCCTGCGGCATTATGAGGAGGCCATGTCGGTGATGCCGGTGCTGATCACGTTTATTCCCATGCTCATGGGAACCAGCGGAAACTGCGGTTCCCAGAGCTCCACTATGGTCATCCGGGGGCTTGCAGTAGGGGAGATTGAATTTCGGGACTTTTTCCGGGTGATCTTCAAGGAGATCCGGGTGGCCTGCGTGGTGGGCCTTTTGCTGGCGGCGGTCAACGGGGTCCGGATCTACCTGATGTATGATCAGGATGTGATGCTGGCAGCCGCGCTGGGAGTGACCATGATCGCGGTGATCGTGATGGCAAAATGTATTGGATGTACGCTGCCGCTTCTGGCGAAAAAGATCGGGGTGGACCCGGCGATCATGGCGGCCCCGCTGATCTCGACGATCATGGATACCTGTACGATACTGATGTATTTTACGATCATTTCGGTGTTTTTTCATTTGTGAAGAGGGAGAGAAAATGGTTATGATGAATGCTCCTGCAAATGCGCTCTTAAAAGTACAGAAGGCTTTTGATGGAGTGGCAGAGGAGAGTGGAATCCGTAATGAACAGGATGTGATAGAACTGGTAAAGGAAATTCGTGCGGAGAGAGGTGAGGCATATACATGCGAATAATGTTTGACACAAATGTATTGATCTCAATGATCCTGTTTCCGGGCATATCCTTTCAAAAGATGCTGGATTGCCCTATGAAAAAAGCCGAGGGATAAGGTCATCCGCAGTGCAGCTCGATTTCGCTGCGCTTCATCTCGCTCACGGGCATTCGCCCTATGAAAAAGCCGAGGGATAAGGTCAACCGCAGTGCAGCTCGATTCCGCTGCGCTCCATCTCGCTCACGGGCATTCGCCCTATGAAAAAGACCAGAGAAGAGTATGCTTACGTGCGGGCACGACGCATACTCTTCTCTGGTCTTTTTCGCACTGCTCATTGCCAGCCTGAAGATTGTTCTTAAAAATAGACATGGAAATGGCTTGTATACAAAAAACGATTGCGTTATAATAATAGGCAGAAAAAGGAAAGGTGGCTTTTAATTATGGGATTTATTGATGAAATCAAAGCAAGAGCAAAGACAGACATTAAGACGATCGTGCTTCCGGAGACGGAAGACGAGAGAACCTACAAGGCTGCTGAGGCGGTTTTGAAGGAAGGGACAGCGAAGCTGATCCTGGTGGGAAGCAAGGAAGAGATTGAGAAGATGGGAGCCGGATATGACATTGCCGGGGCAACCATCGTGGATCCTGCGACCAGCGACAAGACAGAGAGCTACATCGCGAAGCTGGTAGAGTTACGCCAGAAAAAGGGCATGACTGAGGAGCAGGCAAAGGAACTTCTGCTGAACAATTATCTGTATTACGGCGTCATGATGGTAAAGATGGGCGATGCGGACGGTATGGTATCCGGCGCCTGCCATTCTACGGCTGACACCCTTCGTCCCTGCCTGCAGATCTTAAAGACAAAACCGGGCACAAAGCTGGTTTCCGCATTTTTCGTGATCGTAGTGCCGAACTGCGATATGGGCGCGGACGGAACCTTTATCTTCGGAGATTCCGGTCTGGAGCAGAATCCGGATCCGGAGAAGCTGGCGAATATCGCGATATCTTCCGCAGAGTCCTTCCGTATCCTGACGGGCAAGGAGCCGGTTGTGGCAATGCTTTCCCACTCTACCAAGGGAAGCGCGAAGCACGCGGACGTGGACAAGGTTGTGGAAGCAACCCGGATCGCAAAGGAGCTTGCGCCGGAGTTGAAGCTGGACGGCGAACTGCAGCTTGACGCGGCAATCGTTCCTTCCGTAGGAGAATCCAAGGCTCCGGGCAGCCCGGTAGCAGGACATGCCAACGTACTGATCTTCCCGGATCTGGATGCGGGCAATATCGGATACAAGCTGGCTCAGAGACTGGCAAAGGCAGAGGCATACGGACCGCTTACCCAGGGAATCGCCGCTCCGGTCAACGACCTGTCCCGCGGCTGCAGCGCGGAAGACATCGAGGGCGTGGTTGCGATCACTGCAGTACAGGCACAGGGCTGAGATGCTCGGAAGCACCCTGTAATGAAAAAAGGATACCCAGGGGGCTTCCTATCGTGTATGCCTTTACAGGGCGGGCGTACTTCGTCCCATAAGTATGAAAAGGATATCATAATATCAGGAGGAACATAAGGAAATGAATGTATTAGTGATAAATTGCGGAAGCTCTTCTTTAAAATTCCAGTTGATCAATTCCGATTCCGAGGAAGTCCTGGCAAAGGGACTCTGTGAACGGATCGGGATTGACGGAAGCCTGACCTATCAGCCGGCAGGCGGCGAAAAGGTAAAGTCTGACAAGGCAATGCCGACCCATACCGAGGCCATCCAGTTTGTGATTGATGCCCTGACGGATCCTGAGACCGGAGTAGTCAAGAGCCTGGACGAGATCGGAGCGGTGGGACACCGTGTCGTACATGGCGGAGAAAAATTTGCCTCCTCCGCAGTGATTACAGAGGAAATGAAAAAAGCAGTGGAAGAGTGCAACGACCTTGCGCCGCTGCACAACCCGGCAAACTTGATCGGAATCAACGCATGTGAAAAGCTGATGCCCGGTACCCCGATGGTGGGCGTATTTGATACGGCATTCCATCAGACCATGCCGGAGAAGGCATATATGTACGGCCTTCCCTATGCATACTATGACAAATACAAAGTAAGACGCTATGGCTTCCACGGAACAAGCCACAGTTTCGTATCCAAGAGAGTCGCGGAGATCGTAGGGGTTCCCTATGACGCGACGAAGACCATTGTGTGCCACCTTGGAAACGGCGCCAGCATCTGTGCGGTGCTGAATGGAAAATCCGTAGACACCTCCATGGGTCTGACCCCGCTGGAAGGTCTGGTGATGGGAACCCGTTCCGGCGACATTGACCCGGCGATCCTGGAATTTATTGCAAAGAAGGAAAACCTGGATGTTGCAGGTCTGATGAAGATGCTGAACAAGGAATCCGGCGTATACGGACTTTCCGATGGTGTATCCAGTGATTTCCGTGACCTGGCTGCGGCAGCGGAAGAAGGCAAAAAGCCGGCACAGATCGCTCTGGAGGTCTTCGGCTACAGAGTGGCAAAATATGTGGGGGCTTACGCAGCGGCTATGAACGGTGTGGACAACATCGTATTTACCGCGGGCATCGGTGAAAATGACGGAGCGATGCGTGAGAGGATCTGCGGATATCTGGGATATCTCGGCATTGAGATCGACAAAGAGGCGAATGCAAAGCGGGGCGAGGAAGTGATCATCTCCACTCCGGATTCCAGGGTAAAGGTTCTGGTCGTTCCGACCAACGAAGAACTGGCGATCGCAAGAGAGACAGTAGCTCTTGTAAAATAATATGACGATTCGCTGTGGTTCGCCGGTGAACGGTGAACCGCAGCGAATCGTTAAGATTTGGTTAAGATTTTTTCCGAAAACCTGATTTTTTGGTTGACAAACCGATTTCTCATGATATAATAGTTTAGGTATGAATAGGAGTAAACAGCAATGTTGATGAACCTGTCAGGCGTATTATCAGAACAGCATAGGCCCATAGACGAGATGGTTTTGCCAGAGTTGGATTCTGTTCAGCTGAAGTCCGGGGCGTATCCGGTGACCCGCAAGGATCCGGTACATGTGACTGTTACGCACATGAAGGACAGGGAGCTGCAGATTCAGGCGGATGGGAAGGTTACGCTTCGGATTCCA
>CAYQBE010000015.1:26254-56174 GCA_964415625.1 uncultured Clostridium sp. | reverse complement strand
GGATCAAGGGAATGATCATTGATCTTGCCAGGAAGCAGGATTGGGTGCCGAGAAGTACAAGAAAAAACACAAGAGATATTGAAGATGCGGTCACAACGTTATATAATAAACTTGGGTATTATCCTTCCATTCAGGAAGTGACGGAGTATCTGAACATTACTCCGGAGAAATATCAGGACACCATGCGCAAGGCGAGCCTGTTCAATATCCTTTCACTGGATATGGTCCTGGCGGAGGCGCAGGGCAACGAGATCGGCATGAAGCTGCCACAGGTGGAGACCAACGAGCAGCCGGAGAACCAGTTTCTCAAGAAGGAGATCACGGAGGTACTGGCGGAAGGAATCAAGAAGCTGAAGGAAAATGAACAGCTTGTGATCTCGCTATATTATATCGATGACCTGAATATGCGTCAGATCGCGGATGTGCTCCAGGTGAGTGAACCAAGGGTATCGCAGATCCACTCGAACGCGATCAAGAAGCTGAGGGTGCATATGGAGAAGTTTATATAAAAAGAAAAGGAGAGCAGGAATATGTTTCAGGGATTTTATGATCTGGCATCGAACATGATCACGCAGAACCGGAATCTGAATATTATCAGTAATAATATGTCCAATGTCTCCACACCGGGTTATAAGATGGACCGGATGATGGAGAGCACATTCCGGGATGAGATGCTGTATCGGTATGACCAGGACGGAAGGACGGCAGTGGGCACAGTCTCCCGTATGAATGTGGCCGATGAGAGAGTCACGGATTACACCGAGGGTGGGATCCGGGAGACCGGCTATCCGCTGGATGTAGGCCTGACGGGTGATGGCTTTTTTACAATTCAGACGGACAATGGAGAAGTGTATACGAGGAACGGCTCTTTTAATCTGGATAATCAGGGGTATCTGATCCTGCCGGGGATGGGCCGGGTCATGGGAACCAACGGGCCGATCCAGGTGGACACGGATGATCTGACCATTGACAGCCAGGGCCGGATCACCGCGGCGGATAACGGAAGGTATTTCGGAACGCTGGATATCGTGGACTTTGCGGATTATGGTGAGCTGACCAAGGTGACCGGCGGAGTGTTTACAACCGGTGCGAACCCGGTGGGTTCCAATGCGGTGGTAACGCAGAAGTTCCTGGAGGACTCGAATGTGAACCTGGCGGAGCAGATGACTGCGATGATGAGCAGCCAGCGGGTACTGCAGGGGTCGGCGCAGGTCCTGAGGATGTACGACCAGCTGATCAGCAGGGCGACGACGCTTGGCAGCCCGACCTGACCGTAACGGGAATGGGATAACCAGACGGCCATGACCGCGTCTGTGCCTGGCGGACGTCAGGATTCTGGCCGGACTGTTTATGTAAGATTATAGAGAGGAGAGACTATGTACACTTCATTTTATACGGCAGCAAGGGGCGCTATGGAAGAGCAGAGAAAGATGGATGTCATAGCGAACAACTTTGCGAATGTAAATAACTATGGTTATAAATCCAAGTCAGCTGTATTTTCGGATCTGATGTATTATAACCTGAACAACTACAGAGGGGATGATACCCCGCTGAAGGCCGGCGTGGGGATCGTTGTCGAAAAGACAAATACGAATTTTGACCCATCCGCACCGATGACCACGGACGGCGAATTTGACTATACGATATTGGACGATGGATTTTTCATGCTGCTGAGCCCTGTTACGGGTGAGGTGACTTACTCCAGGAACGGACATTTCAGCATGTCCCAGCGGGGGCCTCTGTTCTATCTGGTCAATGATAATGGCAATCTGGTCCTGGATCAGAACCAGAATCCGATCACTGTGGGCGACATTTTGCCCGGTCAGACAGAGAGGGAGCTGAGCGGGGAGATCGGCGTGTATGGATTTGACATCCTGGATGGTATGGAGAGTGTCGGAAGCAATGAATTTACGCCGACAGCAAAGAACGGGCTTCCGTATCTGATCCGGGGCGCAAGGCTGGTGGATCATACTCTGGAAATGTCCGGAGTGGATACGGCGGAGGAGATCTCGCGGATGATCGAGACACAGAGGGCCTATTCCTATGCGTTAAAGATGGTGCAGACCTCGGATGAAGTCATGACCACGATCAATGGACTGCGGTCGTAATGTATAAAGTAAGAAAGATAGCGAGGTAGACATATGGCGATAAGTAAATATGAAGAAATGGGCGAGTTGGAATATGATATCCTGAAAGAGATTGGAAGCATCGGCGGCGGCAATGCGGCAACTGCATTGTCCAGTATGCTGAATGCAAAAGTAAACATGTCGATGCCGGCCGTAAAGGTGCTTGGATTCAATCCGGCTCTGAACCTTCTTGGAGACCCGGAGGAGCTGGTTGCGGCAATATTTGTTGAGATGTCAGGGGAACTGGAGGGGGTTATGCTGTTTATCCTGACCAGAGAATTCGCTGACGAGATCGTGCAGAGGATGCTGGGTAAGACGAGCGTAAATATGCTGGAGTTGGATGAGATTGATTCATCCGTCCTGACAGAGATCGGGAACATTGTGATTTCTTCATATATCACTGCAATGTCTTCGCTGGCAAATGTAGAAGTAGAATTGTCTGTACCGCAGTTTACAGCGAATATGCTGGGCGGTATCCTGAGTGTGCCGATCGCGGTGATGGGACAGCATTCGGACAGGATCATGATGATCACAGGTGAATTTAAGATCGATGGAAAAGCACTGAACAGCAATATGCTGCTCCTGCCCGATGTGAAATCATTAAATGTTCTAATGAAAAAACTAGGAGTGGAGTGAATGACAGAATGATCAAGAAGGTATCGGTCGGAATTGCGGATATGAAGATTACGAGGCAGGAGGGCATACTGATCACATATGCCCTGGGTTCCTGTATTGGGATCTCATTTTATGATCCCATGATCAAGCTCGGAGGCCTTCTTCATATCATGCTTCCGCAGAAACAGGGAACGGATACAAATGTATTCAAGTTTGCGGATTCGGGAATTCCGGAGACCTTGCGCAAGCTTCAGGCCTTTGGCGCCTCAAAGAGCCGGATGGTGTGTAAGATCGCGGGCGGCGCGAAGATGTTTGAGATGAAGGGCCCGGGAGGGTTGGGGAACATCGGCGAACGCAACGCCCAGATGGTAAAACGGGTTCTTGCCGCAGAAGGTCTGCGTATCAAGGGAGAGGATACGGGGGCCAATTATGCAAGAACAATGCTGCTGGACGTGGGAACCGGGCAGGTTTCCATCCGCTGTGCCGGAAGACCGGAGAAGTTTTTATAAAGGCGCCGGAACTGAGGGCGCGTCGGATAGATAGGACAGGGAAACTGGAATCAGGGGCGCAGAGATCAGACGCGGCAGAAGTACGGAACTGCAGAAGCGCCGAATCTACAGGAACTGCTTAATTTTAATGCGGAATGCGCCGATAAATATACTATAGAATGCAAAGGAGTGAGTGTTTATGGCTGATACGGAGATTTTATTGGAATCAGGGACAAATGAGATTGAGATAATGCAGTTCACCATATTCGGAGAATTGTATGGGATCAATGTGGCAAAGGTAAGGGAGATTATGATGGCCGACAAAGTCAAACCGGTACCTCACTCCCATCCGTCGGTAGAAGGGATTTTTAAGCCCAGGGATATTCTGCTCACGGTGATCAACCTTCCGCAGTACCTGACCGGACAGAGCGGAGATACCAATGACAGGGATCTGTTCATCATTACGAATTTTAATAAGATGAATATTGCGTTCCGGGTACATACGGTAGTTGGGATCAGCAGGATCTCATGGGAAGACATCCAGAAGCCGGATAAGACGCTTTCCAACGGTGAGGAAGGCGTGGCAACGGGTATTGCGTCATGCTCCGGAAGACTGGTGACGATCCTGGACTTTGAGAAGATCGTTACAGAGATCGCGCCGGAGACCGGTATCCAGGTAGACGAGATCGACAAGCTCGGCGAGAGGGAGATCAGAGATGAGCACATCGTTCTGGCGGAAGATTCCATCCTGCTGACGAAGATGATCAAGGATTCCCTGATGCGCGCAGGCTATGTCAATCTGATGAATTTTAATAATGGACGGGAAGCGTGGGATTATCTGAACCTCATCAGAAATGATTCTGATTTCCATGAAAAGGCCGCTCTTCTGATCACGGATATTGAGATGCCGGAGATGGACGGACACCGTCTGACGAAGCTAGTAAAAGAGGATGAGGTGATGAAGAGCATGCCGGTCATCATTTTCTCGTCTCTGATCAATGATGAGATGTGGCGCAAGGGAAAACAGCTTGGCGCCGATGAGCAGTTGTCCAAGCCGGAGATCGGCCGTCTGGTCGAGGTGATGGACGAATTATTGCTGCGGAAGGAGATATAAGTGCATGGATAACTGTGTAGTAAGACAGGCGATCAAGGATCTGAAGACCGACTCGATCATCGGATATGAACTGCGGATCCAGGAGGACCAGGACAGCTTATACAACTCAAGCACGGACAGTGTGGCGGCGAATGCCATGGTTGCGTTTTTGTCTGAAAACTCGAACCGGATTTTCAAGGAAAAGAAGACATTTATGACATTTACTCCGGCGCTGCTGTTCAGGAATACACCGAAGATTTTTGATAAGGATAAGATCGTGATCCAGATTGAGGACAATATTGTCATCCATTCCCTGGCCGCGATTCTGATCAGTAAGTACAAAGACGCGGGATATCATTTCGCGATCAATGATTTCCAGTTTACTCCGAAGTATTTCAGTATGTTGGAGTATGTGGATTATATCAAAGTGCAGCTTACCGAGGACATGGATGAGAACCACAAAGGCTCGGTTGCGAATGTCGTGGATATGGCGCATGGCTTCCAGAAGGAGATCATTGCCACGGGTGTGAATACGAAGGAAGTCTATGAGCTTGCGAAGGAGCTCCAGGTGGATTATGTGGAGGGAAACTATATTTCCAGCGCCACGACTACGAAGGCCAGCAAGATGGATTTCATGCAGGGGAACCTGTATCAGCTGATCATGGAGATCACGAAGGAAGAGCCGGATGTGGAGGTTCTGGAGGAGATCATCGCCAGGGATGCTTCTCTGTCCTACGCATTGCTGAAGATGGCGAACTCTGCATACTTTGCAGTGCATCATGAGACGACCTCCATCCGACAGGCGCTGGTTCGGGTCGGGATCAGCCAGCTGAAGCAGTGGATATATCTGCTGAGCTTTGAGGATAAGGGAGAAAATTCCTCTGAAGAATTGCTGAAAACGTCCTTCCTGCGTGCGAATTTTGCGTCCGCGCTGGTGAAGAAGCTGAGAAAGTTCGAGATCACAGCATCGGATGCGTATCTGATGGGAATGTTCTCTACGCTGGAGTATATGATCGACGCGCCGATGGAGGAGATCCTGTACGAGATCCCGATCATCAAGGAAGTGAAGGATGCCCTGATCTATCAGGAGGGTAAGGCAGGAAAGCTGTATCAGCTGATCCTTCATTATGAACGTGCTGAATGGAGCGATATCAAGGTTCTTGCGGAAGAACTGGGACTTCATACGAATGAAATGGCACAGATCTATATGGAATGTGTGGAAGAGGTCAATGACATCTGGGATAATGTAGTAGGTGTCAAAGAGGAAGAATAAGAAGCGCTGTTTATGTGGGCAGTGATCGGTTTATTCCTATAAAAGTGAAAAATGCAGGCGCGTCATTTAAGAAGCGTTGTTAAGGAAAAACCTTGCTGCTCTGCGGTGGTATCTGTATATCATTCCGCTGTCTGCGGCAGGGTTTTGTTTTTGGACAGAAGGTATGCCGACGATTGGAGCGATACAGCGGGATGTCATTGCTTTGTGGGAGGTGTATGTTATGGTAGGGGCGGTTTCTTTCAGTCCGTATGTGAGCAGTTATCAGTATACGGGCGGCTATGCCCGTGGAAGGGTGTCCGCTCAGAATATGCAGGTTCAGTCAGGGGCGGGAGCGGCTGCAGGAGGAAGAATCGCCGGCCGTCAGACGGGAGTGTCTGCGGTGGGACGTGTATCAGGTCAGCAGGCAGGAGTGTCTGCAGTGGAACGTGTATCAGGCCAGCAGATGGAAACGGCTGCCGGAATACGGCCGGTATCCACGGGAAGAACCGGCGGCGTGTCTTCTCTGATCGGTGCACGCAGTATCGCGGCTGCGGGACAGGTGTCTGGTGTGGCGGCGGTGTCAGCCGGAAGAGCTGCGGATCCGGAAAGTCCGGTTCAGCCGGTAGATCAGGTTTCTGCGGTCGAGCCGGGGCGGTCAGGAAGCATTAATTATATGATACCATTTCTGCGAAAGGGAATGGATCCGGCGGAACTTTCAGTCCGTATGCGTATGCAGTATGCGGGCGGAGCTCAGAGGTCGTCAGGGACATCAGGAGAAGGCGCGGCAGGGGTTGAACTGCCGGGAACGTCGCGGGCATCAGGAGAAGGTGCAGTACAGATGGATTTACCGGGAGCCTCCCGGGCATCAGGGGAAGAAGCAGTACAGTTAGACTTGCCGGGGACCTCACGCGCGTCAGGAGAGGAAGCGGTACAGTTAGACTTGCCGGGAGCTTCACGGGAGTCGGACAGTGAGGCGTTACAGCTAGACTTGCCGAGAACCTCACGTGCGTCAGGAGAGGAAGCAGTACGGTTAGATCTGCCGGGGGAATCTTCGCCGGAGGATGCGGCTGTACAGGCAGGAGTGCCGGGAACCTCATCTGAGGCAGAGGATACGGCTGCGGTATCTGAGGAGGATGCGCCGAAGGTAGCCGGAATGGGTGGTACGGAAAGCGCGCAGAAAACTTCCGAGGAAGCGGAGTGCCAGACCTGTAAGGAACGGAAGTACCAGGACGGCTCCAACGATCCGGGGGTTTCTTTCAAATCGCCGACGCACATTGCGCCGGATCAGTCGGCGTCAGCAGTCCTCGGACATGAGCTGGAGCATGTGGTACGTGAGCGTGCCAAAGCGCAGAGCGAAGGCCGGCGTGTGATCAGCCAGTCCGTTACGATGCAGACCGGGATCTGTCCCGAATGCGGAAGAGTCTATACGGCCGGGGGTGTGACGCGTACAACTACGGCTGCGGACAGCAAACCGGAAGAAAAGCCGAAGGATCCGCGGTGGATCTTGGCGGGAGATATTTGATCCTGTTTTTGGGATGATATCGGGAATCGCCGAGAAGTAAGGAACTCCGTATCATTTGATGCGCACAGCCGTATGAGGAATTATGCCGCTATGCGGTTGCGGCTGGTGCGATGGAGGTATCGGAAAATCCCGTTTGTCTGCAGTATATTATTGTGTAATCTGGTGCATCACAGCAATATATTGCAGGTATATCGTCATTTTCCGATACCCCCACATGTAACCTGATAGCAGCTATAAATGTGATAAATCTGTGTCTTAAGTTGACAGACATTCGATTTAATAGTAAACTATGCACATCCAGTCAGACATCTTTCTGATGCTGTGGATGTAGTGATCTAAGCCATAAGGTATCTCATTCCTAAAAATCAACGGGTAAGTCAGTGACGAAGCTTATGATTTTTCAATGCTCCCATATTCGGAGCAGCATTTCCAGTAATGAGAAGACAACAACGTTACCGAAAGAAGTAACACAACAAAAAGCGATTTAAACTGAAGAAAGAGAAAAAAGTTGTATAATTTACAGGATGCTACTATAATAAAAATAAGAGGGAGCCCTGAGATTTTACGTTGACTTGTTTTTCGGCATCGGCACTTTTTTCTCTTTTCAGGCGGAGAAAGGAGCGGCAGTATGGAAAACACGGCGAACTTTATCATGAAACCGAAGGTAGATTTCTGTTTCAAGGAACTGATGGAATTTGAAGAGGTAAGGCAGGGCTTTATAGCGGCGGTGCTGGGGATTGAACCGGAGGAAATCATCAAGACGGAACTGCTCCCTACCCATCTGCGGGTAAGGCATAATAAAGACAAGCTGGGGATTCTCGATGTGCGGGTGATTTTGAACGGGGATGTCCAGCTGGACATGGAGATCCAGGTGGCAAAATTCCTGTTTTGGAGGGAGCGTTCGCTGTTCTATCTGAGCAAAATGTATTCCGATGTGATTTTGGCAGGCGAAGGCTATCATGTCCTGGGAAAATGCATCCACGTAGGGATTTTGGACTTCATCCTGTTTGAGGAAGACGAGGAGTTCTATTCCTGCTTTCACATGTGGGAAGATAAGAGGCGGCGGAAGTACAGCGATAAATTCGAGATCCACATCGTAGAACTGCCCAAGCTGGCGGAGCACGAGTATCCGGAGACAACGTTATTAAAATGGGCAAAATTTCTCAATGCCGAGAAAAAGGAGGATTTTGAGATGGTAGCGAAAACAGATCCGCATATCCAGAAGGCATATGAACAATTACTGCATATGAGTGAAGATGGAAATAAACGTCTGATCTATGAGGCGAGGCAAAAAGCGATCTACGATTATAATACGCAGGTATACAGTAATTGGCACAGCGGATATGTGCAGGGGGAGGAAAACGGAATCCCAATCGGAGAGGAAAAGAAACTGATAGAGCAGATCTGCAAAAAGATGAAAAAGAACCTCAGTGCAAAGGAGATAGCGAATATCCTGGAGGAGGATGAAGAAATTGTGCAGAGGATTTACGATATCGCACGGTCTTTCGCGCCGGAGTATGATATTGAAAAAATATGGAAGAGGCTGAATGAGGAAAAGAAGCAGGACGCAGATTAGCACAGATACGGCAGAATTTATGTCTGAAAACAGGTAAAACAGTCTGTCCTTTCGCAGACAAGAGTATTTTTATAAAGTGCGATATACCAGTCTCTTTATGATAGATGGCTATATATAAATATTTTACATAGAAATACGCATATCCAATCTGGCATTTTTCTAACGCCATGGATAAGCAATCTCATTCCTAAAAATCAACGGGCAGGTCAGGGACGAAGCTTTTGATTTTTCAATGCTCCCATATTCGGAGCAGCATTTCCAGTAATGAGAAGACAACAACGTTACCGAAAGAAGTAACACAACAAAAAGCGATTTAAACTGAAGAAAGAGAAAAAAGTTGTATAATTTACAGGATGCTACTATAATAAAAATAAGAGGGAGCCCTGAGATTTTACGTTGACTTGTTTTTCGGCATCGGCACTTTTTTCTCTTTTCAGGCGGAGAAAGGAGCGGCAGTATGGAAAACACGGCGAACTTTATCATGAAACCGAAGGTAGATTTCTGTTTCAAGGAACTGATGGAATTTGAAGAGGTAAGGCAGGGCTTTATAGCGGCGGTGCTGGGGATTGAACCGGAGGAAATCATCAAGACGGAACTGCTCCCTACCCATCTGCGGGTAAGGCATAATAAAGACAAGCTGGGGATTCTCGATGTGCGGGTGATTTTGAACGGGGATGTCCAGCTGGACATGGAGATCCAGGTGGCAAAATTCCTGTTTTGGAGGGAGCGTTCGCTGTTCTATCTGAGCAAAATGTATTCCGATGTGATTTTGGCAGGCGAAGGCTATCATGTCCTGGGAAAATGCATCCACGTAGGGATTTTGGACTTCATCCTGTTTGAGGAAGACGAGGAGTTCTATTCCTGCTTTCACATGTGGGAAGATAAGAGGCGGCGGAAGTACAGCGATAAATTCGAGATCCACATCGTAGAACTGCCCAAGCTGGCGGAGCACGAGTATCCGGAGACAACGTTATTAAAATGGGCAAAATTTCTCAATGCCGAGAAAAAGGAGGATTTTGAGATGGTAGCGAAAACAGATCCGCATATCCAGAAGGCATATGAACAATTACTGCATATGAGTGAAGATGGAAATAAACGTCTGATCTATGAGGCGAGGCAAAAAGCGATCTACGATTATAATACGCAGGTATACAGTAATTGGCACAGCGGATATGTGCAGGGGGAGGAAAACGGAATCCCAATCGGAGAGGAAAAGAAACTGATAGAGCAGATCTGCAAAAAGATGAAAAAGAACCTCAGTGCAAAGGAGATAGCGAATATCCTGGAGGAGAATGAAAAAACTGTGCAGAGAATTTGCGATACCGCACGGTCTTTCGCACCGGATTATGATATTGAAAAAATACGGAAGCGGCTGAACGAGGAAAAGAAGCAGGAAAACAACTAAAAAGAAGCTGTTGGAAAATGGCATTTACAAACAATATACCGCTGCAAAATTCATTAGCTGCAATTGAAATATTGAGTGATTGCCGTTATTTTCCAACAGCCCTTTTTATGTTCAGGAGGAATTAAGAAGTCTTAATGCCTCGGATTTTCTTTTACGATCATGCAGGATTTGGTAGCCTCTACAGTGACATCCGAGATCAGGCGGTTTGTGTAATAACTGAGAAGCGGGTCAACCGCCGCCTTCGAGGTGACAATGTATTTTGGCATCAAACCATTGAGAGTCAGCGCAGTGACATCTGCTTTGCAGCGGTCGCAAGTGCAGACCTCGAACTGGCGCATATAATATATGATCTTGTCCCTTACAATATGCTCCATAACATTGATCGCGGCAAAATCAGGCTCGGGTTCCGGTTCTGGTTCGGGCTCAGGTTCCGGCACGGGAGCGGGAGCTGCCATAGCAGGTTCAGAAGCCGGCTGCGAAATGGGAGCTGTCTCCGGCACGGCGGCAGGCTGCGGGGAAACAGTAGCTTCCTGCGCAGGCACGGCGGTTTCATCATTCTGTATGGTAACAGACTGAGAAAGCCGCGCGTCGTCCTGGATGGCAGCGGGCTGAGAAACCGGTGCATCGTCCTGGCTGGCAGTGGGCTGGGAAACCGGCACATCTTCCTGATTGGCAACAGACTGAGGGGCCGACAAGCTCTCCTGGTTAGCAGCAGGCTGAGAAACCGGCGTACTCTCCGGAAGGGGTTCTGCTGCCGACAGAATCAGTGCTTCCTCTTCCTGCTCCAAAAAAGCTTCTGCCTCGGGTACATCGTCGAAAGCCTCTGCTGCATCTTCATCTAAAATAAAAGCGTCTGCATTGATTTCATTCACGGAGGAAACCTGCTCCGGTTCGGGAGCGATAGGCTCGGCATCAGAAAGCTGCAATCCATCCAAGTCGATATCATCAAAAACCTCCTCTGCCTCTGCAAGAGGAAGGGGGTCGGAAGGATATTCGGAATCGCCCGCGGAACCTGTATCCATTTCAGGCATGGGTGTCATATCTTCTGCAGAGGATGCCTCCGGCTGAGACTGCTTCATCTGCTTTTCAAATTCACTGGATAACTTTTGCTGAATGAGCTCCGCTACCGGATCCTCCCCTGTCTTGTCGATCACGGCAATATTATTCTGGGCAGATACGACAGGAGCCGGAGCCGGTGCGGCAGGAGCCGCGGCTTGTCCTGCCGGCTGCCGGGTCTGTCTGACGGGTGCTCTCTGCGGAGCAGCGCTGCCCCCCGGAGCCGCCTGTCTGGTCTGTCTTCCGGAAGCCGTCTGAGAAGCCGCCTGCCTGGTCTGCCTGCCCGAAGCCGCACGAGGAGCCGTACCATCCGAAGCAGACTGAGAAACGGTGCTGCCGGAATCCGCATTGGTCTGAGCCGCCTGCGGGGCTGCGCCACCGGAGGCTGTCTGCGCTGCTGAACCGCCGGAAGCCTCCGACTCTACAGATGCCTGATCGTCCGCATCCTTTGCCGCGTCATGTCCTGCAAGCAGGTTCAGAACATGAGCGGTCTTGTTGCTTTTTCTGGCCATTTTATCTTACCTCCTGGAGTGTTTTGGTTCTCATCATGATTCTGATTTCTTTAATAAAATCCATATAATCTTTCGTTGGTTTCGCGCGGGGGGCATAATCAAAAATGCTGAGGCCATGGGCCGGAGCTTCGGCTACGGAAACACTGGTGCGGATCTGGGTATCAAATACGCAGGTTCCAATCTGGGAAGCAATATTTTCCGCCATTTCCTTTACCTCACGCGCAAGAACTGTGCGGGGATTATACTTTGTAAGGAGAATTCCCAGCACATCCAGATGTGGATTCAGGCTCTCACGGACAGAATCAATGGTTTCTTTGATCTGGGTGACTGCGAGAAGGCTTAAAATCTCCGGCGCCATCGGGATAATGAGATAGTTTGCCATAGCATATGCATTTACCGTTAAAATATTCAGGGCCGGCGGGGTGTCGATAATAATATAGTCATAATCAGAAGCAACCGGATTCAGGGAATTTTTTAATAAAAGTTCCCGGTCGGAAGAATTAAAATCAAGTTCCGCGCTGCTCAGCAGGATGTTCGAAGGAATCACGTCGCAGTAATCGGTTGTCTGAATTGCTTCACGCGCGGAAGTACGTCCGGTCATCACATCATGGATCGTGCGCCCTTCCTCAATATCAAGTCCGAGGCTGAAGCCCAGATTCCCCTGTGGGTCGAGATCAATTGCAAGTACCTTTTTATGATAAAAAGAGACCAGGCCGGCCGCCAGTGCGGTGGAAGTGGTTGTCTTGCCTACTCCGCCTTTTTGATTGGTAAGTACGATGATAGTAGCCAAAATATATTCCTCCATTCGTAAAAAAAATCATTTCGCTATTATTTAAAGTATACTATATGCCGATAAATAAGTACAGAATAAAATAAAATTTATCAGTGTGTATTTGTGACATTTCGCACCAGATTTCCGGAAATATGATTCCGGCGGGCGGTCATGGAGAATATGAAGAGAAGAAGGAGAGGATTGACATGTCATCAGTAGGTTCATTAAGCACTTCAACAAGTACGAGCATCCGTGGTTATGGCGGACTGGCCAGCGGTCTGGACAGAGACGAACTGATCAAGGGGATGACTCTTGGCACGACAAGTAAGATTAATAAGCAGGAGCAGAAGAAGCAGCAGATTCAGTGGAAGCAGGAAGCAATCCAGTCCATCAGCGATAAGATGATTGATTTCCACAGCAAATATACGGAGACATTGACTTCTCCTACCAACCTGTTCAGTTCTCTGCTCTGGGGCAGGAATAAGATCACGACTTCCGGCGCGAACAGCAAGTATGTGTCTGTTACAGGGACAGCAAGCGGAGCGGACGCGATTACCATTATGGGAATCAAGCAGAAGGCTGAGGATGCGAAGTGGTCTTCTTCGAATAAGGTCTCCAGCGGGGAATTGAGTACTGGGAAGTTTGCTGCAGACATGGCTACCAAAACGTATGAGGTAGAGAATCTGGTTGGAAAGACGATTGAATTTAAGTACGGCAGTTCCAATTATTCCATCTATTTGAGTGATTCAGATGAATATGATTATAAATCTGCAAAGGGTATTGCTGACGCTGTTAATGATCTTTTGAAAAAGCAGTCGATCAATGATGATAAGAAGCTTTTCGACATTATTGAGGCGGTAGGAAATGAAAACGGTACATTCACATTTAAAAGTAAGAGTGGTGGAAATGCTCTTGAATTAACGGGAGGCACAGCTTTAAGTTATCTTGGATTAAGGAACAATCCTGTTGGTGACGAAAAAGAAGGAAAAATAGTAAATGATGGAAAATTCACAGAAAAGCAGTCAGAACTTTCTGGTACGGTTTCAGACAATATTACTGAGAATGTAAACTTTTTTAAATACGTGGAAGGAAAATCTTTGACGTTCTCTTATAACGGAACTTCTACGACTGTGAAGATGCCGGGGGCGGCTGACCTGGAAGCAGCAGCAAAGGCTTTTGGCACAGATGCCAATGGAAAAGCGACAAATGAAGCGACAATAAAGGCCATTGCTAGTTCCATCCAGGATCAGCTTGATAAGGCATTTGGAAAAGATAGAATCAAGGTTAATGGGGACGGTGGAGAGCTTTCCTTTACGACGACTATCCCAGGTTCAAATGGAGGAAAAGACGATTCTTCTGTATTGACCCTTACAAGCGGAAGTCTTGCCCTTATTGGGGATGAGAAAGGTGCTTTGCAAAAGGCTGGCGGATCAAAACAAAGCGTTCTCCATGCAGGTGATACTACCCGTTTGAACTTGAAAAATAACATTAATGCTGCTGACCTAGAGGGACTGCGGAAGGTTGTACGGAATGATAACGGAAATGAAAAACGTGGGTTTATGCTTAACGATACTTTCATTGAAGTCGGAGAAAATGCAACTTACAACGATTTAATCAAAGCCATTAATGACAGTGATGCTAATGTAACAGTAACTTATCAGGAAGCGGCAGATAAGTTCACATTTACATCGAAAGAGAAAGGTGCAAGCGGGGTTATTAACTTTTCAAATGCAGCAAATACAGATGATACACTTGAAGCATTAGATAACGTCTTTGGTCTTGGGCTTTTTACTGATAAAAAGAATGACAGTGGAAAGAATATAGTTGAAATTAAAATTGATAATAACCCTGCAGAGCAATTTACTGAACGTGTTGATGAAAATGGAAATACAATCTATACACAGAACAGCGGAAAAAAATATACACTTAAGGATGGAGAACTTTTGGATGATAATAACCAGAAGGTCGAGAATGCTGTTATTAAGAATGTAAAAGAGAGAACATCATCACCATTATCCGTACGCGGCCAGGATGCAATTGTTTCCGTGAAGTATGCAGGCTCCGATGAGATCGTAAACTTACGCCGTGATTCCAATTCCTTTACCGTAGACGGCCTTACGATCGGTGTAAAAGGCACATTTGGGGAATATAAAAAGGATGCTGCTGGCAATCTTACAGATGAATTGGATAAAGAAAAAATCGAACCCGACCAGGCAGTCGAGATTGATGCGTCTGTAGACGTTGATAAAGTATACGATACGATCAAGTCCTTCGTGGAGTCATATAATGCCATTGTTGAGACGGTCAACAAGCAGCTTACCACAAAGCATGAGAAGGATTATGACCCGCTTACTTCTGAACAGAAGGGCGAACTGTCGGATGACGAGATTGAGAAGTGGGAAGAGAAAGCAAAGGAAGGCCTGCTGTACGGTGACAGCGATCTTAGATCTCTGAGTATGGATCTGCGTGTCGTAGTCAGCGGAGGGCTTCTGGAGAAGTTCAAAGCCATTGGAATCAATGTATCCAGCACATATTCTGACAATGGAAAACTTTCCATTGATGAATCCAAGCTGCGCGGCGCGCTCCAGACAGATCCGGAGAGTGTTCAGAAGCTGTTTACCTCAGAGGCAGGAGTAGACGCGGATGGCAATCAGACATTCAATGGTCTTGCAACGAACCTCAAGAAGGTAATGGATAAATACGTGAAGACCATGGGCTCCATGGATACAAAGGGTATCCTGATCCGTAAGGCAGGATCCAAGAGTTCTGCACTGAGCCTTACGCAGAATACGTATTATGATCAGATGAAGAGCATCGATAAGCTCCTTGAAAGCCTGAAGGCACGGCTGAAGAAAGAGCAGGATCGTTATGTTTCACAGTTCTCGACTCTGGAGACATTGATCGCTAATATGAACAGCCAGTCTAGCTATCTGAGCTCAATGTCAGGTTATTAAACCGAATAAAAGGGGAAAAACATGTATCAGAACGGATATGAACAGTATAAAATGCAGTCTGTAAATACGATGACAAGCAGCGAGATGCTTCTGCTTCTCTATGACGAGTTGATGAAGCGTCTCGCAAGGGCGCAGGTTGCGTTGGAAGATGAAAATTATGAATTGTTTAACCAGTCGGTTCAGAGATCGAAGGAGATTGTACAATATTTAAACCATACGTTAAATATGAATTATAAGATCAGTTATGAATTGAGAAGGATGTATGACTTTTTCCTCTTTGAGTTGAGCAGGCTGCAGGCCGGAAGAAGGGTCACTGTGATCCAGGAATTAAAGCCTCTCGTGGGAGAGCTGCGGGATGCGTTTAGAGAGGCCAGCAAGTCAGTTGCCATGTAGGAGGGCGTATGGAAAATAAAGCGGAATTTTTGTCAGAGGTTCTGAGAAGAGTACAGCGGAATTATGTACATATGGTAGAGATCGAGAGGCTGACAAAGGACATGGCGGATTCTTTATCAAGGAACGACCAGGAATCTGTCGAGCTGCTCTTAAAGATGCGCGGAGAGGAAATGGAACAGGCAGGCTCTACGAAGCAGGAGATCCAGACGATTCTTGAAGCTCTGGATGGGGACGAAAAGGAAAAGTTCCGTTCCTGGCTGAACGGCGAGAAGAAGTATGAGCCGGATTGCTTTGAAGCCAGAAAAATTGCCGAACTGAGCGGACAGACACAGCAGGTTCTGAACCGGACGATCAGTCTGGATAAAGTATTGAATTCCAAAGTGGCGGGAAAAGAATCCTATTACCAGGCAACTTCATAAATTGAGAAAAAGCGCGCCATCCGGCGCGCTTTTTCGTGGGGATGTTTCATCACCTAATCACTTTGCGGCAGAAGAATGCTCATTTCGGCGTGATCGTCCATACCGGTCCGCCTGCGGACGCGGTGGTGAGCAGTTCATCCAGAATGATCTGGATATCCCATGCGGCCTGAGTTCTCTCAAGCCGTGCCGGATCGGCAACACGCACCTGATTCCCGGGCCAGTCATCCGTGATGATAATGAAATGCCCACTGTCGGAAAAATGGCCGGGTCCCATCAATGCAACCAGGATATGTCCGCTTTTTAGCTCTGACATGACACCTTCTGCTGTGAGATCCTGGAAGGATTCCGCGTGAAGCCCAAAGGCTTCCGCACTCTCGGGAATGAACTCATGCTTTGTACCGTAGCCGGATGACCAGTAATGGTTGTCAGCAGCCCAGGCAGCCATATCGGGGGGCTGACAGGTATGTTCTGTAAAGCTGTTGACGATCATGGCCATAACGGTAGGACCGCAGCCATAGACGGAAAGAGGATCGCTGCCGCCATAGAGGTAATCCGCCCAGCGGGAATCGGACTGATTATAATAAGTCAGGGTGCCGATGCTCGAGGTCAGCGACAGGGTGTACTGCCCCTCTGAGCCGGCAGTATTTTCCAGGGGCTCCGGAGTCGCGCCGGGGGAGAGATCGGCAGTATACTGACCACCCGGAGAAACTGTAACCTCGGAAGAAACCTCGGATTCTGCATCAGCATTTTCCTCAGCAGAGGAACGAAAAGTGAATGGATGTGTCTGAGAGTAGGAAATACAGAAGAGAATTGTCAG
The DNA here is from genome assembly GCA_964415625.1 of uncultured Clostridium sp. Classification (GTDB taxonomy): domain Bacteria; phylum Bacillota; class Clostridia; order Lachnospirales; family Lachnospiraceae; genus Schaedlerella. Next base: position 39,174 of record CAYQBE010000015.1, on the reverse strand, counting down.
AAAAAGTAAGCTGCACAATATTTTCTTTTTCATTTTTTTCTCCATATTCTTATAATCTATTGACTGTACCGAATAAAAAAAGTATAGTTATATCATATCCTGTTTTGGATAACCCTACACATATCGTATATCGGAACTTGTGGAAAAAAATTAAGGCAGGGAGTGTATGGCACAAATTATTTTTGATCATGTCACAAAAAAGTTTGGAGATGAGACTGCGCTGGAAAATGTTTCCTTTGAGATAGAGAAAGGGGAATTTGTTTTTGTGCTCGGCAGGAGCGGTGCAGGAAAGAGTACTCTGCTGAATCTGATCATGAAGCAGGAGGAAGTGACTTCCGGACGGATCACGGTCAATGGCCGCCGGGTGGACATCATGAAGAGAAAAAAGATTCCCGCGCACCGGAGCAGGATCGGGATCATGTCCCAGGATGTGGGCCTGTTGAAAGACCGATCCGTGTATGATAACATCCTGTTTGCCCTGTGGGCTACGGAACACAGCACAGTTCATATGAAAAAAACTGCCATGCGGGTACTGGGCCTAGTGGGGCTGGTAGGAAAATCACAGTCCTTTCCGGATGAGCTTTCCGGCGGTGAGAAAGCCAGAGTCCTTTTGGCCAGGGCACTTTCTACAGGGCCGGAGATCCTGATCGCAGACGAGCCTACGGCCAATCTGGATCCCGATGCTTCCTGGGATCTGATGCAGCTGCTTGCGGAGGTCAATTATCAGGGAATGACGGTTGTAGTTGCAAGCCATGCCAGAGATCTTGTAACGATCATGAAAAAAAGGTGTATTTCCCTCGTTTCCGGTATGGTCGTGGCGGATGAAAGGAATTCCATATACAATCAGAAAGCCATGGATATTTTTGAAGAAAGGAGAATACTCTCAAAAAAATAGAAATAAAGCCCTTTTTGCAGTGAGAAAAAAAAGAAAAAGTGTTATATTTGTCGGAAAATAGCCGATAAATATAGAAGGGGTATTTTTGTGACGCTGGAAGGAGGGACCAATTATTAATTATGAAATCAGATATATGCTGATGCTGCTGGGGGCCATAATTAATCAAAAACCGGTCCAGACCTCGAGAAGATATGTAAATTGGGATAAGATCTTAAGCGTTTCTGATTACCAGAATGTAGTCAATCTTGTTTATCTGGGAATCCTGGGACTGGAGAAAGAGATCTCGGAGGCGTGTGGGGAAGAGTTCTATCAGAAGTATAAGAGGGAGCTTCTTTTGTATGAATCCTATCAAAAGGCAGAAGAAGTGATCCTCTGGCAGCTGGAGAGGCATGGGATCGATGCGTTGCTGCTGTCGGATACGAGCGTAAGGGAATTGTACCCGCTGCCGGAGATGGCGTCTTTCGGTCAGATCGAGATACTTGTAGATAAGAAGAACCTGGCTCAGGTCTACAGACTGATGCGGGATATGGATTATGAGCAGGTGGATGACAGGCTGGAAAAGGGGAATGTATACGTGAGGGTGCCGGGGATCCGGGTTGTATTTTACGGTGAGGTTCCGATTGAGAATAAGGTTCTCAAGCGATATTTTTCCGGCCCCATCAGGAAGTATCTGCGTATGGAAAACAGCAGCCGACAGAATCTGCCGGGCCGGAGTGTCCTGCAGCTTGCAGGAGATGCTTCGGCAAAGTACCGCTTCATACATATATTGTCTGATGAGGAGGAGTATGTGTACCGCGCAGGAAGACTGGTCGAGCTGTACCTTACCGGGGTACTGAAGATCAGGGATATCCTGGAATTTTGGCTGTTCAGGAGGGTATTGGATGAAGCATTTCCGTGGAAAGCGGTGAAGGACCTTCTGGAGAAGGCAAAGTGGACGGAATTTGTCCATCAGGCCGAGGTGCTTTCTTCACTCTGGTTTGAAGAGGGCGTAAGGCAGCAGTATGGGATCGCACTGGAACTGGAGGAATATATCCTTCTGCATGGCCAGGAGAATAATCATCTGGATAAGGTACTCCTGCCGAATGAAAAGGTCAGGCTGGATTTTTACCGGCGCGACAGAGAAGAAGAGTGGCTTCTCAAAAAGAGGGAGTGGATGTTTCCGCCAAAAGATTATATGTGCCAGTTTTTTCCAATACTGGGCAAATATCCATTTTTACTCATTTTTTGCTGGGGCATTCGGAATGTCCGCATCTATTACAGGATGCTGGCGAACCGATGTGAAAAGATGTGGTTTCAGCTCAGCGTAAAATGTTTGGATATAAAAGAAAAGATAAAGACGCGGTTCCGAAAGAAGGAAGAAGCGGAAGAATTGATTTCCGCGGATGCAGCGGACGCGCCAGAGATTCAGGAATCCGGAGACTGCCGCGGATCGGGACAGTCAGAGCCGGAGCAGGATCAAAAACAGCCGGTCATAACAGGAACGGCAAAAGAAAATAACCCGGAAAGCAGTGCGGATTCAGGCAATGCGGAGCCGGAAATGACAGAAGGAGACGGGCAAGTTGAAGAATTTAAAGATTAGAAACAAATTATATGTATCTTTTGCAATGGTATTGATTTTAACGGTCATAATCTCAGTTTTTTCCGTTTTGCAGCTGAGAAAGGCGAACAGCAACCTGAATGCCTGCATGACCGGACCTGTTGCGGCAGATGACGCTGTACAGAACAACCGGATCGCTACAAATGAGGCAGCGAAGCATGTGCGTGATATGTATATCAGCGGAAGAGTCGGAACAACGGAGAAGCAGACGGTCGAGGAGGATATTGCTTCAATCGAAAGCAACTTCGAAGTACTTGAGAGTTCCAAGGATCTGAATCAGGATGAGGTTGCCGCATATAAGACAGCCATTACGGACTGGATCTCAGAGGCAAATGATATTATGGCCATGCTGGAAAGAGGCGACCAGGACGGCGCGAAGGATGCGATCCTGAATAAGTGTACCCCGGCACTGGAAAAGGTGATCCAGCTGGCAAGACCTTTGAGCGATAAATCTACGGCCATGCGTGCGGATGCACTGCAGGAAAGCTATGATTCAACCAACACCAGCATGATCGCTCTGATCGTTATGGTGGTGATCGCGGTGATCCTTGCGCTGGTGATCTGCGGCAGAGTGACGTCAACCATCGTGAAGCCTGTAGCAGAGATTGAGAAGGCGATGGAAGGACTGGCAGAAGGCAATATGACTCAGGAGCTTGAATATGAATCAAGAGATGAGTTCGGATTGCTGGTGAAGAATGTAAAGGATACCTGCACCGCGCTGGAAGGGGTTGTGGATGACCTCAGAAGGCTCCTGGATGAGATGGCAAGGGGCAACTTTGATATCCGTGCAAAACAGGAACTGTATAAGGGCGATTTTATTCCGCTTCTGGAATCCATCCGTCATATGAATATCAACCTGAGTGACGTTATGCGTCAGATCAACGATGCTTCCGACCAGGTGGCAAGCGGGGCAGATCAGGTATCCTCCGGCGCGCAGGCACTTTCTCAGGGCGCAACACAGCAGGCAAGCTCCGTGGAAGAGCTGGCTGCTACGGTAAACGAGATTTCCAGAGAGGTCAGCAATACCGCACAGAACGCGAAGGATGCAAGCGGCATGGTGGAAGAGGCACAGAGCAAGCTGTCTGTTTCCAATGAGCAGATGCAGGATATGATCGATGCTATGGGCGATATCAGCCAGAAGTCCGGCGATATCGGTAAGATTATTAAGACTATTGAAGATATTGCATTCCAGACCAATATTCTGGCGTTGAATGCGGCGGTTGAGGCTGCGCGTGCAGGTGAGGCAGGCAAGGGCTTCGCGGTTGTGGCTGACGAAGTGCGGAATCTGGCTTCCAAGAGTGCGGAGGCGGCAAGCAATACGACGGCTCTGATCGAAGGGACGATCGCTGCGGTAGAGAATGGTACGGAGATCGCGGGACGGACTGCGGAGGCAATTTCCGCTACGGTAGAAAGTACCAGAAGCGCGGTTGATTATGTGGATAAGATCACAACAGCGGCAGAGAGCCAGGCAGAGGCAATCTCACAGGTTACGACCGGTATGGATCAGATTTCCAGCGTGGTACAGACCAACTCTGCTACATCTGAGGAGAGTGCGGCGGCCAGCGAAGAGCTGTCCAGCCAGTCACAGCTTCTGAAATCACTGGTAACACGGTTTAAGCTGAGAAGCAATCAGCCGAACCCGTCTGCTAAATAATACATACTAGTAAAATGGCCGGATGGCCATAAGGGGATGCCTTTTGGCATCGTATGAAAGTGTTGACGAATAAGGAGTCCGGATGTGGATTCCTTATTTTTATACCATCGTATGCAGAGAGGCTGCCAGTGGCAGGATTTCTGTATGGTGCGTCCGGCGGGCGCACCGCAGTATTCGTTCGGGGGTGAAATAATCCCGAATCATATATTTCAGGAGAGAAAAAAGGACTGCAAAATCGCATCGGGCCGTATCATAATGCTGGGATGTAAAATAATCCTGGATTGATAGTAGAGAATAAGAAGTGGACTGGTTGAATATCATATAACTGGATGTTTTGAAATATCCAGTTGTGTGATATTCTTTTTTATACTATCGTATGCAGAAAAGCTGCCAGTGGCAGGTTTTCTGTATGCCTGATATTCGGGAACAGGAGTTTTCCGTAAACAGCACAATATTCACAGCAGATTTCATCGGCCGTGAGTATATTTATAAACAGTTTCTACGAGGAGATGGATGATGGCGAAAAAGATTGCGGTTATCAATGATCTGTCGGGATTTGGACATTGCTCGCTGACGGCGGCGATCCCGACGATTTCTGTGATGGGGGTGCAGCCCTGTCCGCTGCCCACGGCGGTGTTAAGCGCACAGACGGGGTATCCCAGCTATTACTGCGACGACTATACGGAGAAGATGGAATATTTCCGGCAGGAATGGGAGAAGATGCAGGTGCGGTTTGACGGGATCTATACGGGGTTCGTGGCAAGTGAAGCGCAGATCCGGCATATTTTCCGGTTTCTCGATACATTTTATAAAGAATCCACATTCCTTCTGGTGGATCCGGTCATGGGAGATGAGGGGCGGGTATATAAGCTGTTCACTCCGGGGCTGCTGCAGCAGATGAAGGAGCTGGCTCTGCGGGCGGATGTGGTGACGCCGAACCTGACGGAGCTGTGCCTTCTGGCGGGGGCGGATTATGTGGAGCTGGAAAAGCTGAAAGGGGAAAGAGAAATCTCGGAGGCAGCGGGGGAGCTGGCGGAAAAGCTGAGGGAATCCGGGCCGGAGACTGTTGTCGTGACAGGAATCCGATTTGAAGACGCAGAAAGCGGGGAGCGGATGATCGGAAACCTGGCAGTAGATCGAAGCGGCAGGAGGATGTCCGCATTTCCCTATATTGGAGGGAGCTTTTCCGGAACCGGGGATCTGTTCGCGTCCATCATTGCGGGGGGAATCGCCAGAGGAGATGACATTTTCCAGACCATGGACCTTGCGGGGGAATTTATTGAAAGGGCGATGAAGGATTCCATGGCCGAGCAGGTGGACCGCAATGACGGGACGAATTTTGAGAAGTATCTGGGGATGCTGATCCGCAGATGACAAATTTGATGTCCGGTATACCTTGTGAAACGGCCGGATGGCCATAAAGGGATGTACTTGGGTATAGTGTTGCAATAAGGCAGTTTTAAACAGGAGGATTTGATACGATGGATAACAGACAGGGAAACGCGGCAACCTCGAAGCTTGTGACAGCGGGATTGTTTGCGGCAATGATCACGATCATGACGGCATATATTTTTCACATTCCATATGGAGCCAACGGCGGATATATCCATTTCGGGGATGCGCTGATCTACCTGGGGGCCGTATTTCTTCCCAGGCCGTATGCGCTGGCTGCGGCGGCGATTGGGGGAGGGATGGCGGATATCCTGACGGTGCCGGCATGGGCGCCTGCCACGGTGGTCATTAAGATGCTGATCGTGCTGCCGTTTACGTCGAAAGAGGGACGGATCCTCTGCACACGCAACATTGCAGCGCCGTTTTTGGCGGCTGTGATCTCTGCGGCGGGGTATTATCTGGCAGAGGGGATCTTGTTTGGGTCGTTTGTGGCTCCGCTGGCATCGCTGGCGGGGAGCGCGGTGCAGTCGGGAGGAAGCGCGGTGATCTTCCTGGCACTGGCTGCGGCATTGGATAAGATGCATATGAAAAACCTGGCAAAACAGATGTTAAGGCTGTAGCAGATGCTGGGAGTATAGAAAGGAGAAGAGAAAAAATGGCGGAGATTTTGTATACGTATCAGGATCAGGTGTATGTCAATCTGACGAATCAATGTGACTGCAGCTGCCGGTTCTGCATCCGCAGCCATCACGACGGGGTGGGGGACGCGGATACGCTGTGGCACAAGCAGGATCCGGAGCTGGAGGAGATCAAGGCGGCAATGGACGCGTTCGACTTTTCTGGTAGGAAGGAACTTGTGTACTGTGGTTATGGAGAGCCCACGTGTGCGCTGGAGAATCTGGTGGAATCGGCCAGATACGCGAAGGAGAAGTACGGTCTGCGGATCCGGGTGAACACGAACGGGCTGGGAAATCTGTATCATGGGAGGGATATCGTTCCGATGCTGGCGGAGGTGGTGGATTCTATCTCGATCAGCCTGAACGCGCCGAATAAAGAGGAATATATGGAGGTCACCCGGCCGCAGTTTGAGGATGCGTTTGAGGGAATGCTGGCATTTACGGCGGAATGCGCAAAAAGGATACCGCAGGTGAAGATGACGGTGGTGGATGTGCTGCCGGAGAAGGATATTGAGGACAGCAGGAAGCTAGCGGAATCGCTGGGAGTGGAGCTGCGGGTGAGGACATTTGTGTAGAAAGCTTTTTTGTGTTGTGAAAGCGTGATAATTGGAAATGCGTACTGCGGCATGAAAAATACAGGCTGCAGGCGCAAAAGTGCGACAGTACGGATTTTGCGAATGGATGCGCAGGTTGGATGATCTTTCGAACATCCAACCGTACAGTTAGCATTTTGGGTCTTTTATTTCGTAAGGATCTCGGCGCCGGTCTCGGTGATCAGCACCATATATTCGATCTGCGCGGACAATCCGTCGTCGATGGTATAAACAGTCCAGTCATTGTCTTCGTCTACGAAGAAATCAGGGCTGCCTTCGTTGATCATGGGCTCGATGGTAAACATCATGCCGGGCACCAGGAGCATTTCGCTGCCTTTGGGGGTCACATAGCTGACAAAGGGCTCTTCATGAAATTCCAGCCCGATCCCGTGTCCGCCGATCTCCTCCACCACGGAATAGCCGTTTGCCTGGGCGTGGGAGTTGATGGCATCGGCAATGTCGCCCAGATGCCCCCAGGGCTTTGCCTGGGCCAGGCCGAGATGGACGCATTCTTCCGTTACCCGGATGATGCGCTCAGCGCGCTCGGAAATCTTTCCCAGGGTGAACATCCGAGACGCGTCGGAAAAGTAACCGTCCAGGCTGGTGGAAACGTCTACATTGACGATATCGCCCTCCTGCAGGATGATGTTTTCATCCGGAATGCCGTGGCAGACTTCGTTGTTGATGGAGGTGCAGACGCTTTTCGGAAATCCCTGGTAGTGGAGCGGGGCAGGGATCCCGCCGTGGCTGGTGGTAAAATCATACACGATCCGGTCGATCTCCGCGGTGCTCATGCCGATATGGATATGCTTTGCCACCTCGTCCAGCACGGCTGTATTTAACGCGGCGCTTTCCTTGATCTTTTCAATCTGGAAGGGGGTTTTTAAAAGCTCTCTCTTCGGGACAATCTCGCCACGGTCGGCATGTAACAACATCTTTTCTTCAATCGGCATGTGGCATTTTTTATACTTTTTGCCGCTGCCGCACCAGCATGGATCATTTCGCTGCATTTTCATTACCTCTCTTTTCCATTTACGTATGATATAATTTAGCATATGTTTACATCCCTTAACAGTGAATCAAAAACGGTGGATAAATAATCCGCTCCGCAGCTTGGGCTCAAACCAGGTGGACTTGGGCGGCATCAGGCGGCCGGAATCTGCCACTGAGAGCAGTTCATCCATCGAAGTGGGGTACATGGCAAAGGCTGCGTTCTCCGTGCCTGCATCTGTCAGCCGAACCAGCTCCTCCAGCCCCCGGATCCCGCCTATGAACCGGATCCGCGGGTCGGTTCTGGGATCCCGGATGCCGAACAGCGGGTCGAGAACTGCATTTTGCAGAATGGATACGTCCAGGTTATCCACCGGATCCTGGGTGTACAGGTCCGCATGTGCCGTAAGCGCATACCAGGCGCCGCCGAGGTACATGGCAATCTCGCCTTTGTGCCCGGGATGCCGGGGGCCAGGCAGTTCCTGGATGTCAAAATGCCTGCTGACTGCGTCCAGCAGCTCTTCTCGGGTGTGTCCGTTCCATCCGGTGACGACCCGGTTGTAGTCATAGATTTTCAGTTCGTCTGCGGGGAAGAGCACGGAGAGGAAGTAGTTAAATTCCTCATCCCCGGTATAATCCGGGTGTGCCTCCCTGCGCTTGAGACCGGCTTTTACTGCGGAGGCGGCACGGTGATGGCCGTCTGCGATATAGATATGCCCGATCCCGGCGAATAATTCCGTGATGGCTTCGGTATTTTGTTCCAAACGCCATACCTGGTGGCGGATTCCGTCCTCTGCCATGAAATCGTAGAGCGGGGCGGAGGCTTTTGCGGCTTCCGTAAGCTGCTTCAGGTCAGGATCAGGACGGTAGGTGAGAAAAATAGGGCCGGTCTGGGCGCTCAGCGTGTCTACATGGCGGATTCGGTCCAGCTCCTTTTCTTCTTTGGTATTCTCATGCCTGCGGATGGTCCCGTCCAGATAATCGTCGATGGAGGCGCATCCCACGATGCCGGTCTGGGTGCGTCCGGCAAAGGTCAGGGCGTAGAGATAATAGCAGGGCTCGGGATCCTCGATAAACAATCCGTCTGAGAGCATTTCCCGGAAAGTGTCACGGGCGCGCTCGTATACCTGCGGGGAATACATGTCGGTATCATCCGGAAACTGGGTCTCCGGGCGGTCTATTTTTAAAAAGGAAAGGGGATTCTGCCTGACTGCTTCTTTGGCTTCTGCCCGGTTGTATACGTCATAGGGGAGGGCGGCGATGGAGGAAGCTTTTTCCTTTGATGGCCGCACGCTTCGGAAAGGACGGATGGTTGGCATAGGTGAGTGCTCCTTTTCTGGGGAATTTATGTTATCCTCCCGGTGATCAGCGTGGAGGCGGATCGGAGGGGGATATGTAACGGTGTAAATTCATGCGGAATCTGACAGATTCATTGCATGCCTTCTTATTTTATGCAATTATGGGGTGCATGTCAATTGGTTCTGGTGGAAAAAGTGGAAAAAGGGTAAGGAAGAAGTGACTGCAGTGATGGCAGACATACCTTACAAAGGGCATGTCTGCTTAACCCGGTTAAAATGCAGTTTCTTATTTGCGAAGAAACATATCCTGCGCGTATTCTTTGATGTCACTGGGACTGATCATGTTGTACTTGGCTTTTACCGTGCAAAAGTAATCGCCGATGAGCGTTTTATCGATGATCCGGTCGGACGGAACGGTGATCGGGAGATCGCCGCGGGCAGTGAGCCATGGAGCCTCATTGTGCGTGAAGCATTCGAGAACTTTTCCGCTGTAACAGCACAGGTTATGAATCACACTGTCATAGATTGCCTTTTCTCCGGATGAGAATATTGACGCGTCGAAGGAATCAGTATTTCCAATCGGATCAAAGCGGTAATCCCTGTAGCGGGAATAAATGTCCCTGTAAACCGGGCCATGTACCCATGCCTGACAGTCCTCCGTGAAGAGAAAGGTCTGATAGAAGGCAAAGTAAAATCCCTGAATGTAGTAAAGGGCCTTCTGCAGCGCCAGAGGAGTGATATCTTCGCATTGACTCAAGAGATACTGAATGACGATATTGATCTTACTGTCAGAAGGCAAATTGTCAGACAGCAAGGCATCAACAGCTCTCCGGCTTTTTTCATAGGCTAGTGCTGACTTCAGATTTTTTCTGTTTGATTCAAGCAATTCAGCATAAAATGCGGGTTCATCGTATATGCGGACCAGAATATCGGAGTATTGTTTTGTAGGTATGTCTCCGTCATAATATCGTGAAAAGGTTTGTTCACCCCAGCCAAGAAGCAGGGAAAGCGGGCGCTTTCCAATATCATATTTCTCTGGAAGCTCCCGGATCTTCTCAAGGGCAATGATGCTGTTTGCCTGACGATATTCATCATACAGGGCACGCAGATTGGAGTCAGAGAGCTCAGGAACGTAAATAGGGGAACCGCAGCGGGTACAATGAGCTTCTTTTCCGGTATAGGAATAGTCCTTTTCTTTAATGGTGCCCACCATTGGGACAGCTGCTGCGACATAATCTACATCGTCTCTGCACATTTCACAAAATACTTTCGTGGTATTCATTTGCAACGCCTCCTTTTGATTCATCATGACCGGAACAGATAGTCAATGGGTTTGTTCCTTTTATGAAATGAAATGACAACAACTCTGCTTCCGGATGGAAGGTCGATCATATTGAACTTTGTATACACATCAACAGTTTCTTCCTCGCCATTCGCATTAAAGAGCTGTACTTGCGGGACGAAGACATAAAGAACTTCATATTCATATCCGATTTTTGTGTTTTGGAGAGAGTGACAGAAGTCTTCTGCTTTAATTTGCATCAATATTGGCTTTTGCTTATCACTTCGGATGTTGTACTCATTGATAAAGTCTATGTTTTCCCGCCGGTTTTCATTCAGTGAGATCGTGTATCGATTTTTTTCAACACAGGCTTTGATCTTAGCGAGGACAGCATCAATCTCTTCTCGCGTATAATTTTGATTATAATGTGGATTCATAGTCGAACCTCCTATGATACTATAATACAAAAAAATATTATTAAAGTCAACAAAAAAGTATTAATTGATACACTTTGATTTGCTCTACAAAAAGGAAAAATATATTTACGGAATAAACTCCGGATAGTATAATGAAACCAATATGGAGAAAAACAGAATTCAGGAGGCATCGTAATGCTGTACGAGGATGAAAAGGATTATATCATGCGGATGATCAAGGAAATGGTTCGGGTGCTTTTTTCGCTGATGCTGGGGAAGCAGTATACGCAGGTGGAACTGCCCGGGGAGAATCGGTTTACGGTATCCGGAAAGAATCTGGGTGACCTGAAAGAGATGGCGGACCGGGGGAAGATCAATGAGGCTGAGAACATGTTGCTGGAAAATCTGGATTATGGAAATAAGGAAGAGGAGGCGGCGGCAGTCCTTTTTTATGAATATGTGGGCCGGATGGAGGAAAGCTTTTTGAAGGAGAACGGGTATTCTCTGGAGGAGGTGTACGACGGGCTAATGCAGATTGCCAGGAACAGCGGGTATGGGGAACTGGTTCCGGGAAGCCTGCCGGAAACAGAATGATGGGGCTGTCGGAAAATCATTTTTTGACAGCCCCAGTGTATCGGCCGTTTCACAAGGTATGCCCAAGGGCATCCCGTCATGGCCATCCGGCCGTTTTACAAGGTATACCCAAGGGCATCCCGTCATGGCCATCCGGCCGTTTCATAAGGTATACCATACGATCTGATTCGCTTCTAGTTCCAGCTCAAAGCTGCTCCCATCCCCCAAATACACGGTCGTACTCTGGGGCTCGTAGGTATTGTTCACCACGCAGTATTTCCCATTTTCAGGATAGGCATGAACCTCCACGTTGTAGTTTGTGGAAAACCATCTATGCAGGTTCACTTCGTCCCCGGCGCTCCAGAGGACTGCCCGGTAGAAGAGGCGGCTGTTCTCGAAGCTGTAGGGCAGTCCGGTGATATAGACGGCGCGGCCCTTTCCAAAGGTGTTGACCGCAAGCTGCACTTCCTTTTCGCGTTCTACCAGCACCTGGGCGCCTTCCAGCGCGTAGATATTTTTCTTGCTTTCCCCGAAGTCGATCTCATCTGACGCGTCCTCGGTGATAAAATGACTGCTGCACTCCCAGTTGTATTTGTCGTAGCCCAGGGTGAAGCCGCGCTCCTCCTCCACGCCGAACACGTTGGCGAGCTGGAAGAAATGGCCGTTTGCCTGGTGGGCGGTGGGCTCGCCGATGCCGATGATGCCGCCGCCGTTGTAGACAAACTGCTTGACCGCGGAGGAAATGTCCGGGTCGCACCACCATTCCCCACCGGTATGAGCCGTGTCGGCATCGCCTACGTTGACGAGCACGTCGATCCCTTTCAGGATATCCGGATTCGCCTTGATATCATCAAAGCTGATGAAGCGCACGTCAAAGGGAGCTCCGGAGAGGGTCTCGATGACTCCCGCATAGGAATAATTCTGTTTGAAATACAGGGCATGGTGTACCATGTGGCATCCCCAGGCGCGCATTTTCCCCCAGCAGTTCAGGACGGCGACACGCTTGACGCAGTAGGGTACGCAGCCTTTTACGTTGTCATAAAGCTCGCGGAATTCATTGCAGACGGATTCCACATAGTCTACAAATTCCGGGAAATCCAGCGTCAGCTTCAGGTATCCGCCGTACCCGATCCGGTCTACGGGCTTGCGCAGGATGGCGCGGCGGGCGGTCACCCAGTTGACCTTGGCCTCCTTTACGGGATCGCCGCCTTCGTGGAAGGTATCCGGGAAGAAATAGGGCAGCAGGCGGGCCTCTGTATAGGAAACGCCTTCAATGTCACTGATCAGCCGCAGGGTGGAGCCATTTCCCACGCTTCCCACAACCGCGTCCAGCCCCAGCTTTTCAAATCCCTCCAGGAACGGCTCGGTGCCGATCCAATGATCCCCAAGGAACATCATGGCTTCTTTGCCGTATTCATGGGTAATGTCCGTCATTTCCTTTACGATCTTGGCAACTTCCCTGCGCTGGAATGCCTGGAAATACCGAAATTCTTTGGAGGGGATGCGGTACTGGTTGTTGTAATAGCCCTGGTCGATGATGTATTCGGGGCGGA
>CAYQBE010000015.1:0-26154 GCA_964415625.1 uncultured Clostridium sp. | reverse complement strand
GGGATGCGGTACTGGTTGTTGTAATAGCCCTGGTCGATGATGTATTCGGGGCGGAAGGGGTAGCCGGCTTCCCGCTCGAACTGCTCCAGGATATAGGGGCTGACGGATGCGGAATAGCCGTACCAGTCCACGTATTTTTCACGGGCCAGTTCATCAAATACGAGGGTGAACTGGTGAAAAAATGTGGTGAAGCGGAGCACATTTACATAGGGGTGGTCCTGGATGAACCTGCGCAGGCGCTCCATGGTAAACGCGCGGGTCTTGGGCTGGCGCACGTCGAAGGTGATCTGATGCTCCACGTCCTTCCAGTCGTTGACCACCGCGTTGTACATATGGACCGGATCCCACATGATGTAGGCCAGGAAGCTGACCGTATAATCGTGAAATGGAACGGCGCGGATGACCACCTCTCCGGCGCGCTCGTCATAGTGCCAGCCGGATGTGGGAACCGCCTCTCCATTGCGCTCGCCGCAGCGCCAGCCGGATGGTGGGACGACCTCCCCGGTGCTCCGGTCGATGACCTCCCACCAGCGGGTGATGTCGTCCCGGGTGTTGGGGGTCAGCATATCCCTGTACAGGCCCTTCATCAGGGGGATGCGCAGAGAATCCGCCGATGCGGTGTAAATGGGGGTCATGAGGTACATCTGCTGGATCTCGTCGGGGTTGGCTTTGGCCCAGTCGTTGTCCTTGCGGGTGGTGTAGTAGGTGGAGTAGACCTTGAGTCCTGCGTCTTTTAACTCCACGGGGAAATCGGTTCCGTCGCAGTCCCGGACCGCGTCGGCACCCCATTGCTCGGACAGGCGTATGGTATCTTCGGTGATATCCATGTCTGTGGGTATGGTTACACGTCCTCTCGTATTCATGTGGAAATTCCTCCGATCTTGAAAATATATTGGATATAGATCATGCTGCCCGGGGCAGGCATTCTGTATGGTCTAAGTATATCATAATGGAAGGGGAAAGTCTATTCTGAGAGGAAGCCGATGGCAGCGAAACACAGTTTTATAAAAAAGATTAAACTGTTGGCTAATTGAAAACACCAAAAGTATTGATTAAAATGTTGAGAAAGTCATTGAGGAATCTTAGCCATACAAATTTCACAATTTGCCTGCTGTTCAGGATCCGGAGGTTGTGGTATATTATATATTAGAAGGAGGGCGAAAAATGGCAAATGTTTTTGATACAGCAAAATATATTTTAGAGCAGTCTGGCTCTATGTCAACGATGAAGCTTCAGAAACTGTGCTATTATTCTCAAGCATGGTCACTTGTTTGGGATGATTCTCCTTTATTTGAGGAAGATTTTCAGGCATGGGCTAATGGTCCGGTATGCCCTGAATTATTTTTCAAAACCCAGGGGAAGTATTCAGCAAGTGCCAGTGATGAAACTGGTGGAGAAGGCGATTTGTCTGAGAATCAGAAAGACACCATAGATGAGGTTTTAGAACATTATGGTGGTCATAACGCTCAATGGCTTAGTCAGCTGACACATATGGAGGATCCGTGGATTAAGGCGAGAGAAGGTGTTCCGTCTGGTGCAGGGTGTAACAATGTGATTACAAAGGAAAGCATGGCGGTATACTATGGCGGTCTCTAAGAGAAAAAAAGAAGTAAAACAAAAAGAAGTTCCCAAAGGAAAAATTATCGCTCAGGGTGGAGATCCTGAGCGATATTATGCAGAAACCCCTGCATGGACATTTGCAAATTCAGATCAAGAGATGTGGGCGTTCACTCAAGATCATATCGGAGATGTTATTTGGACGGAGATACTTCCAAGGCTAAAAGCATTAGAATCTCAGACTTGGAGTGAGATATTAGTTCGCGATAAGAAGCAGAATCACTCGTTGGACTTAAATGAACTGAACAAGGTGGCGCAGGATAGACTTGCTTCAAGGTATATAGAAGCAGAGTCGTTGATTTCGTTGAGAATGAATGGTAATCATAGATTGTATGGTTACATGACAGGCAGGGTCTTTCATGTACTCTGGTATGATAATGACCATGGGGATAATAGTACATGTGTATGTAGATCTTACTTAAAACACACATAAAAAACATAAGATTTGAGTGATGGCATCCGTTTAGTATTTTGCTAAACGGATTTTTTTAAAGAGAAAAAAATAAGGTTCCGCCATTTAGTCCAGTCCAAACGGATTTTATTCTGGAAGAAGCAATCGTAAAAATGGTTCTATCACGAACAAAGAAGCGAGAGAATAATTAGGACTGACAGAGTCAACGACTAAGAGAACACTGAAAGAAAGGGTATACGTTACTAGAAGATAAATACATGCTTTAAAACTATAGATTCAATCAAAAATATGTATTGGTAGTATTGATATTTTCCACTTATAATAAAAGCACAACCAATCCCATACTTGCCCGGTATGGGAGAAAGCAGGCCATACAGACATTCCTTAAAGGGGAATGTCTGCCCGGCCAAAAGACGACCTCTTTCTCTGGTAAAGAGCACACCCGGTTTCCGAGAATGCTCTAGGAACCCATCTATCCTTCCGGAAGTACGGAACCGTTTCTTCCGGGAGGCGATTTGAATATCAGGAGGAAGCAAGCCATGCAGAGCAAATACCAGCATATTTTTGAACCGCTTACGATCAAGCATATGACACTGAAAAACAGGATTGTCATGACCCCAATGGGAACGAATTACGGAGAGCAGAATGGGGAAATGAGTTTCCTGCATATCAATTATTATGAGCAGAGGGCGAAAGGCGGCACGGGGCTTCTGATCGTGGAGAATGCCAGTGTAGATTCGCCCCAGGGCTCTAATGGGACGACTCAGCTCCGGATCGACCATGACAGCTACATTCCGCGCCTTTTTAAGCTGTGCGAGACCATTCACAAGCACGGCGCCTGTATCGCGATCCAGATCAACCATGCGGGGGCGTCGGCGCAGTCGGCCAGGATCAGCATGCAGCCGGTGTCAGCCTCCGACATTCCGTCCAAGGCAGGCGGAGAGATTCCGAGGCCGCTTCAGAAGGAAGAGATCCTGCATATCGTGAAGAAGTACGGGGAGGCGGCGAAACGCGCGCAGATCGCGGGATTTGACGCAGTGGAGATCCATGCGGGGCATTCCTATCTGCTGAGCCAGTTTTTGTCTCCTACGACGAATCGGCGGGTCGACGAATTCGGAGGTTCCCCGGAGAACCGGGCGCGGTTTGCGAAAATGGTGATCGAAGAGGTGCGCTCACAGGTGGGATCCACCTTCCCGATCTTCGTGAGGATCAGCGCGGATGAATTTGTGGAGGGCGGAAATACACTGGACGACACATTGGAATATCTGCAGTATTTTGAAAAGGAAGTGGATGTATTTGATGTGTCCTGCGGCCTGAATGCCTCCATCCAGTACCAGATCGATGCAAATTATCTGGAGGACGGATGGCGTTCCTATATGGCGAAGGCGGTTCGGGAGCGGTACGGCAAGCCCTGCATGACTATGGGAAATATCCGGAATCCGCAGGTGGCGGAGGATATCCTGACCCGGGGCGACGCGGACCTGATCGGCATGGGACGGGGGCTGATCGCGGATCCGGAGTGGGTCAACAAGGTCAGCTTCGGGGACGAAAAGGAAATCCGGAAATGTATTTCCTGCAATATCGGCTGCGCCGGAAACCGGATCGGCGTGAACCGCCCGATCCGCTGCACCATCAATCCGTCGGTCAATGAGGGAGAGGGTTACCGGAAGAAAAAGATCATGAAGCCCTGCAACGTGGTGGTGATCGGCGGCGGAACGGCGGGACTGGAAGCGGCCTGTACCGCGGCAGAGGTGGGATGTACTACATTTCTCATTGAAAAGAAGGCGGAGCTGGGAGGGCTGGCAGCGGTGATCTCGAAGATCCCGGACAAAAAAAGGCTGTCGGATTTTCCGAATTATCTGATCCACCGCGCCGGAAAGCTGAAAAACCTGTTTGTATTTCGGAATACGGAGGCAACGATTGAGCTTGTGAAGAGCCTGAATCCGGATATCATCGTCAATGCCACCGGTTCCAATCCGCTGCTCCCGCCGATCAAGGGTCTGCACGAGCACATTGACCGGGAAGGCGGCAGAGTTTCTTCTATTACAAATATGATCGCCCATGTGACGGAGTACCCTCAGGATCTGAAAGGAAAGAAGGTGGCGGTCATCGGCGGCGGCGCCGTGGGACTGGATGTGGTGGAGTTCTTTGCGCCTCGGGGCGCGGACGTGACGATCGTGGAGATGATGCCTGCCATCGGTAACGGGATCGACCCGGTCTCGAAGGTGGGGACATTTGCGCTGATGGAAAAGTACGGAGTGCGGCAGATGGTTAACACGGCGCTGATGGAAGTGAAGGCGGATGCATTTCTTGTGAAGCTGCCGGACGGGACGGAGACAGATCTGGAATTTGACTATGGGTTCGTATGTCTTGGGATGCGGGCAAACGCGCCGATCCTGCAGGCTTTGTATGACACGTTCGGCAACAGCGGGGATGTAGAGATCATGAATATCGGAGACAGCGTCCGGGCGAGGAGGATCATCGAAGGGACGACCGAGGGACGGAATATCCTGGGCGTGCTGGAGAGGAGAGAATATCTGTGAGGATAGAGATACGGATACTGTGAGTACCCGTTCAGGAACTGTCTCTAAGCTCCAGATAAATCTGCCGCTTAGAGACAGTTCCTTAGTATAACGTGATGCACACAGCCGCATAATTTCTAAGGAATTATGCGGCTGTAAATATCAACATATGCAGAAAAGTTGCCGGAGGCAGGCTTTCTGTATTACTCAAAGCTTATACGCTCTAATTGCTTTAATTGATCTCTTTTGGCATATATCACAGCTGTTACATAAACCAGATTTTTTTCTTCATTAATCCAGTAATAAATAAAGAAATTATTCACAATCATTCTGCGGATTCCCTGTTGGTTCCATTTTTCTATATCAACAAGTGGATTGCGTAATGGCATAGTTTTCAAAGAGAGAATTGCTTCCCGCATCAGTAATATTAAATTTTTAGCCGCCTGTGGAGCTGATAATTGATAAGCAATATACTGCTTGATATCTTCCATATGTTCCAGGGCGATTTTAGTGATATGCACCTTATATTCTTTATCCATAGTGATCAAAGTCCCTTCATCAGCTGGTTGAAAGCTGTTTCGGATGAAACCGCCTCACCAGCTTTGGCCTGCATTAATCCTGTCTGCATAATTTTGTCAAATTCTTCATCTGTTATTGTATCGCGGGTTTGGATTCCAGAGGGAATCTGGACTGAAAATGGGATTCCCTTTCTTAAAATGACCTGCCGATAGGTCATATTGATAAAAGCAGACGCCGATACTCCGAGACTTTCCAAAATTGCTTCGGCTTGTTCTTTGATACCAGGTTCAACTCTTACATTTACATTTGCACTTCTTGCTGCCATATGAAAACCAACCTTTCCTTTTCTTTTATTATAACATTTGTATTGCAAAATGCAATACATTTTTGCGCTCTATAGCATCCCCCTGACAAACTTCAAAAACCGTTTTGCCGCCGGAATGAGATATTTATTTTTCATATGGGCCATATAGACGGTGTGGATGATCTCCTCCCCGGTGATGGAGAGCCGCCGGATCCTGGCGTCACGGATGGTATCCACATCAGCTGCCAGCGCGATCCCGAAATCCTCCGCCACTAGGGCGGCGATGGAATACTCGTCGGGGCAGTCGATGACCAGCGACGGGGTGATGTGATGCTGCCGGTATAATTCCCTGGTGTACAGGCCCAGGCCAGAGTTCTGGTCGTATCCGATCAGCGGATATTCTCCCAGCACCTCGAAGGGTACGCTCTCCCGGTCTGCCAGCGGATGGTTCAGGGAAGTGATGACGCGCATCTGCTGTTTCAGGATGGGGGTGAAATGGATGGACGGCTGATCCTCCACGTAAGCGCCGAAGATCACGTCATAGGTGCCATTTTTCAGCCCGGCGATCAGGTCGCTGGTCCGGGCCTGGCTGAAACTGAAGGTGACGTTTTTATTTTCCGTCTGGTTTAAAAAGCTGCGGACTGTATGGGGGATGTAGTAATTGGCCAGAGGGGACACATAAGCGATATCCACATGGCCGCCGTCCTGGGTGAGGTACTGCATTTTCCGTTCCGCCGTCCGCACTTCCTCCAGGATCCGCTCCGTGTGCTCCAGGAAAATCCGGCCGTATTTTGTGAGGGCCACATTGCGTCCCTGCTTCTCGAACAGGGGAAGGCCCAGCTCCTGCTCCAGCGTGTCAATGGAACGGCTG
Organism: uncultured Clostridium sp.; assembly: GCA_964415625.1. GTDB lineage: Bacteria > Bacillota > Clostridia > Lachnospirales > Lachnospiraceae > Schaedlerella. Next base: position 19,909 of record CAYQBE010000015.1, on the reverse strand, counting down.
AGGCTGGGCTGGGAGATATTCAGCTCTTCGGCCGCCCGGCTGAAATGCTCCAGTTCTGCGATTTTTTGAAAATAGGTCAATTGATTCAGTGTCATGGGGGGAACCTCCTGTTGGGCTTAAAAACTTTTCATCTGTACAATAATTTCCAGCTGTGCGGTTGGATGCTCCCTGGCATTCATCCGGATCACTACAGGACGACCAGACGTGCTCTGTAATTCTAATATTATACTACAAACTATGCAGATAAGCTATTGATAAAAGTGGAAATATGTATTGGAAGTATAAAAGAATTCCATATATAATAAAATTAAGAAAAAGAGGTTGTTCAAAAATTAACAAAAATAATATTACAATTTTCACAACAAGGGCAAATGTTACACATTTCAAATTTAAGAAAAAGGAGAACAAAAAATCATGGCAGAGAGAATCACAGGACACACAGAATTGATCGGTTTGATGGCGTACCCGATCCGGCATTCCAGCTCCCCGGCAATGCACAACGAGGCATTTGCGTATCTGGGACTGGATTACGCGTACCTGGCATTTGAGGTGGATAACAACACATTGGAGGACGCGGTGAAGGGACTCCGGGCGCTGAAGCTGGTTGGTTCCAACGTTTCCATGCCGAATAAAACGGTGGTACATCAGTATCTGGACGAGCTGTCGCCTGCAGCGGAGCTGTGCGGGGCGGTCAACACGATCGTAAATGACAACGGAAAGCTGATCGGACATATCACGGACGGGATCGGTTATATGCAGTCACTGAAGGACTATGACATTGACGTGATCGGCAGGAAAATGACCATCACCGGGGCAGGCGGCGCGGCTACCGCGATCCAGATCCAGGCGGCGATGGACGGCGTAAAGGAGATGTCCATTTTCAATATCAGGGATCAATTCTGGGATACGGCGGTGGAGACCGTGGAGAAGATCAACACGAAGACCGGCTGTAAAGCGGCTCTCTATGATCTGGCGGACCTGGACGCGCTGAAACGGGAGATTGACGATTCTTACCTGTTCGCGAATGCGACCGGTGTAGGGATGAAGCCGTTGGAGGGGAAGGCGGTCATTCCGGATAAATCCTTCCTGCGCCCGGACCTGATCGTCACCGACACCGTGTATGCACCGGCGGAGACGGAGCTTCTGCGTATGGCAAAGGAGGTGGGCTGCAAGAACATGAATGGGTTTGGGATGATGCTGTTCCAGGGAGCGGCGGCATTCCAGCTCTGGACGGGAAAAGAGATGCCCATCGAGCATATGAAGGAAGTATTGGGAATCCGTTACGAATAAACAGAACCGTGTCAGGAGTTCCTGTTTTACAAATGATGTGGAAACACTGCCGGAGGCAGGCCTCCCGCATCATTTGCCGCCGTATTTCAAGCGCCACTGTTCCGGCGATTCTCCGGTCTTTTTCTTAAATATGCGGAAAAAATATTTTACATTGTCATATCCCACGGAGCGCGCGACCTGGTACATCTTTTTGTCAGATTGCGTCAGAAGCTCCTGCGACTTGGAAATACGTACATCATTCAGGTAGTCTACAAATAGAAGCTTTGAATATTATTCGGAAGCCCCTTTTCTGACCTCTGAGATTGCGGCGGCTATGGTTCAGGGGATCCAGAGCAGGCACGTGGGAGCCTGCGTCAAGATTTTCTTGCCAACAACCAGGAAACCTGCCGGATGTCGGTGTCCGCGGAAGTGGATGAAAGGACTCTGAACGAGATTTATCTTCCAGCCTTTGAGGCCTGTGTCAAAAAGGGGCATGCGTGGTCTGTCATGAGCAGCTATAACCGTATTAACGGAGTCTACGCGGCGGAAAGCAGACTCTATCTGAGGGAAAAGTGGGGATTTGAGGGCTGTGTGATCAGTGACTGGTGCGGGGTCAACGCCAGGGTCGCCGACCTGAAAGCCGGACTGGATCTGGAAATGCCGTCCTCGGACGGAAAGAATGACTGGCTGATCGCGGAAGCAGTGCGTGACGGATCACTGGATGAGGCTGTGTTAGATCAGGCAGTATACCGTATCCTGTCCGTATTGGAAAAGTATGGACGGAATCGTGATACGAAGACTGTTTTTGATATGGAAAGGGATCATCAGGCGTCGAAGCTGGCAGAGGATGAATGTGCGGCATGGGCAGACGCGGCGGTGATCTTTGCGGGGCTCCCGGAAGCATATGAATCAGAAGGGATGGACAGGACTCATATGCGGCTGCCCCGGCACCAGGATCAGCTGATCGGGGAGGTCCTGCGGATCCAGCCGAATACCGTGGTCGTGCTGCACAACGGTTCTCCGGTAGAGATGCCCTGGGCAGGCGGGGTGAAGGGGATCCTTGAGATGTATCTGGGCGGGGAAGCCGTAGGGGAATCCGCGGCAGATATTCTTATGGGGAAAGTCAATCCCAGCGGCCGTCTGTCGGAAACATTCCCGCTCCGTTTGGAGGACACACCTTCCTATCTAAATTTTCCGGGGGAGACGAAAACAGTTTGTTTTTCTCTGGATGCAAGGAGGGGTGCGTTCTATTCTGAAAAGATCCATGACTGGTATGTTGAGGAAGGGGTCTATCAGATCATGGTCGCGAGATCCTCCGCCGATATCCGGCTGCAAACAGAGGTCATGGTGAGGAATCCGGAGAAGCTGCCGGTTGAGATCACATTGGATACTACGTTTCAGGAATTGTTCGAGTATCCGGAGGTGATGGAAGCGGTCAAACCGCTGCGGGATCTGCTGGCGGAACGATTCCAGAAAAAGGTGGATTCTGACCAGGGAAATGAAAAGGCGATGCGCACGATGCTGGGAGGGATGCCGCTCCGGGGAGCGCTGAGCTTTAATCATTCGGATATCACAGTGGCGCAGGCCGAAAAAATGGTACAAAAGGCAAATGAGATTATGAGGACGAAGAAAAATGGTGAATAGAACAATAAAAAAACGGACATTTTCCGGAACCCGGAATCCGAAGATCAGCGAGAGGGAACTGAAAAACCGCGCCGTTGCGAGAAGGGCAGCGGCGGAGGGGATGGTGCTCTTGAAAAATGAAAAGGGGGTCCTTCCGCTCGCGCCGGGAAGCCGGGTTGCCCTGTATGGGATCGGGGCGTCCCGGACCATCAAGGGCGGCACGGGTTCCGGGGATGTGAATGAGCGGGAACGGGTGAGCATTTACCAGGGAATGAAGCAGGCTGGTTTTGTGATCACCAACGAGGACTGGATCCTGGATTATGACAGGCGGTATGAGGAGGCCAGGACTGCCTGGCGGGACGGCATCCTGGAGAAAACAGCCGGGACGGCACAGACTTCCGGCGCTTTTTTCCAGATCTATTCCCGGACACCCTTTGTCATGCCGGCAGGAAAAGCGGCGGAGAAAACAGACGCGGATACTGCCTTTTTTATTTTAAGCCGGGATGACCAGGCAGGACGGAAAATCAGCGCGTGTCTGTTCGTGGAGCCAGAGCATCAGGCGGACAATACCTTTTTATTTGATTACTCCTTGTTTTTCATCAGCACATTGAGGGACTATTACGAGGAGACAAAAGACAAAGCGATCCTCGAAGATCTGTGGGAGCCTGCAAAAGCGCAGCTTGAGATCTCGGCCAGGGAATTCGACGAAAACGGATGGATCCGGGAGGACACGGTCTACGGCAGCTTTATCGACTGGAAGGACGGCCTGGATAAGCAGAGCTGTTCCCAGGCGGTCTATATTTTTGCGGCAAAGGATCTGAGAAGGATCGCAGATGTTCTGGAAAAACAGGCGGACGCGGAATGGCTGGACAGGGAGATCCGGGAAAAGGAGGCCGCGGCGTGGAACCATGCGTGGGATGCGCAGAAGGGGCTGTTCGTCAGCGGCCTGGCCCGGCAGATCTCCTATGCGGCACAGGTATGGATGATCCTGGCAGGCGTGGTGGACGCAAAAGAGGGAAAACAGATCCTGGCAAGACTGGAGACGGAGGAGCAGGCGGTGGGAATGGGAACCCCCTATATGAACCACCACTATGTGGAGGCGCTGTTCCTGTGCGGGGAAAAAGAAAAGGCGGTCCGGCATATCCTCTATTACTGGGGCGGGATGGTCAGACAGGGGGCGGATACGTTCTGGGAGGTGTATGATCCGGAAGATCCGCAGGGATCGCCCTACGGTTCCAGCATCGTGAACAGCTATTGCCATGCATGGAGCTGTACTCCGATTTATTTCATACGAAGATACGGACGTGGGACGGAAGGCATACGAAAATACGGGCACAGGACGGAAGGACAGGAATGATGGAATCAATCGTAAAACAGTATATCCTGCCGGACAGGATCCATGGAAAATGGCTGCTGGAGCTGGCGGCAAGTCTGATTGTCCCACTTGGGATCCTGGTATGCCGGCCCATCGGGCTGACGCTGCGGCAGTCTGCCGTGGCAGCCGGGGTGCTTCTGGCGATCATCTGGTGGAGCAGCGGGATCGTAAAGAAAATACCGGCGTCCCTGTTTCTGATCCTGCTGTTCGCGCTGGTGAGCGGGACGGGGTACCGCACGGTCCTGGCCTTTCCGCTGTCGGAGACATTTCCGATGATCATCATTACGTATGTATTCAGCCAGGCCATCTCCAATTCGGGGCTGGTGGATCATCTGTTCCAGCCTGTGCTGCTGAAGCTGGTCCATACGTCCTGCGAGTGCGTGGCGGCGATCATCGTGTTTTTTTATCTGACCATGTATGTGGTTCCCCAGCCGCTGGCAAGGCTGATCATCGCGGCGACGGTGTTTGAACATTTTTTCCGGAAGACCACACTGCCGGAAGGATCCCGGACGGTTCTGATGTACGGGGTGTTCCTGTTCTACGCGGTGGTCAATATGTCGGCCAAGGATGCGGATATGATCATGAACCATGTGGCGGCCGGGTACTCGGAGGTGCCGATCTCCAATGGGATGTGGATGTATTACATGTTTCCGCCCACGGCGGTGTACTGCGTGCTGGTGGCAGTGATGTTTATCCTGCTGTTTCGGAAGGACCTGCTGGGAATCCGTCTGGAGGCGCTTAAGAAGGAAACACAGGAGGCTTTGACAGGCCAGCAGAAGGCGGCTATGGCAGTGATCCTGGCGGCAGTGGCCCTCTGGATGACGGAGGGTGTGCATGGGATCAACAGTACGCTGGTCACGGTGGCGGCGACGGCGGTCCTGTTTGGGATTAAAATCCTGCACAGGGAGGACTGGAAAGCCATTGACGTGACCACCCTGATCTTCCTGACGGCGGCGTTTTCCATCGGAGGCGTGATGAAAGCCTGCGGGGCGGCGGATAAGATATTCGGGCTGCTGACCGGGATCTTTCCGGCAGAGTTTTCTGTTGGCTATCTGCTGCTGATGGTACTGGTGAGTATGCTGCTGCATATGGTTTTGGGGAGTAATACGACAACACTCTCTGTTGCTGTGCCCGGGATGATGATTCTGTGCGGACAGGCGGTGTCCGCGCCGGTGATCGTATTTACCGCGGTATTCAGCGTGTCGTTCCATGCGCTGCTGCCGTTTCACTCGGTGGCTATGATGATCGGTTCGTCCAATGGATATTTTCCGGCCGGGTATGTGTTAAAGACAGGGATCTTTTCTACGGTACTTGTGTATTTTGCGGCAGTGTGCGTGTATTTCCCATACTGGAAGCTGGCGGGGCTGCTGTGAGGTTCGGAACTGTTCAAAAATAACTTATACTGCGTCTTTGTCACAAGTAATACTCACGGCCGATGAAATCTGACGCGCAGTATATTTTTGGACGGTTCTTTGAGATTTGACATTATCTGCTGAGGCTGGTATTGTTATACTGAGTTTTAGGTGTGAAATAGGAATTCCTGTCTGTATGGCCGGAATTTTTCTGTGAAGGAATGTTCCGGCTTGTCCGGAAGGAAAGGAGGAAATGCAGATGAACCCGGTAGTGGTTAGAAATGTAAGGATCGGGGAGGGCATCCCGAAGATCTGTGTGCCCATCGTAGGTGTTACAAAGGAAGAGATCATCCAGGAGGCAAAGTCATTGGAAACGATTCCGGTGGATGTGGTAGAGTGGCGTGCGGACTGGTTTGCGCATGTATTTGACATGGAACAGGTGAAGGAGGTGCTTGCAGAGCTGCGGGCGGCCCTGAAAGACACTCCCCTGTTGTTTACCTTCCGGACTTCGAAGGAAGGCGGGGAAAAGGCCATCGAGCCGGAGGCTTATGCCGTGCTCAACAAGGCCGCGGCAGAGAGCGGAGATGTGGACCTGGTGGATGTGGAGGCATTTACCGGGGACGAGGTGGTCCGGGAGATCATCGAAGCCGTGCATGAGGCCGGTGTCAAGGTGGTGGGCTCCAACCACGATTTCTACAAGACTCCGTCCCAGGAGGAGATCGTGAGCCGGCTGCGGAAGATGCAGGCGCTTGGCGCGGATATCCCGAAGATCGCGGTCATGCCGCAGAATAAGAGGGATGTGCTGACGCTGCTCCTGGCGACGGAGGAAATGACCCGGAAATATGCGGACCGCCCGATCATCACCATGTCTATGGCAGGAACCGGCGTGATCAGCAGACTGTGCGGGGAGGTGTTTGGTTCTGCGTTGACCTTCGGCGCGGCGAAAAAGGCTTCCGCTCCGGGACAGATGGAAGTCCATGATCTGGAAACGGTGCTGGGATTGCTGCATAAGAGCCTGTGAGAAAAAGAGCCACTTTTTAGTTCCCCTTTTTGGGTCCGCCATTCTGAAGCATTTCCTGCAGATCCTGTTTGACCTGCTTGTATGTCATGGCAGGGATTGGAAGGGTGATCCCTGAGATCAGCTCCGCCTCAAACCGTCGGACGGCAGTGACATACAGTGTGTTCACCAGATACCCCCGGTGCAGCGGGTAAAAGATTTTCGGCAGTTCCCTGGCAAGCTCTCCGATGGGACTGTTGCAGGAGACGACCCGGTCAATGCAGACAAGGCTTGTTTTTTTACGCTGGCTCTGTACATACAGAACCGAATAGGGATTGATAAAAACCGTCTGGGTTCCGCTGCGCACAGTCATACGCTTTTTCGCAGGTTCTTCCAGGAGCAGATCGCGTACAAACTGTATGGAATCCGCATCCAGCGTCAGGGCGGCGCTTTCTCCCTGACGCATATATTCATAGGAATTGTGCTGATGGACCATTCTGATCTCACCGCCTGTTATGCGGTAGCCAATAGTAAAATAGGTAATGACCCGGTATGTACCGCCTGGTTTCTGTACAATGATCTGCCCGCAGACCTGTACGGCTGAATCACTCAGCGCGATCGGGTAATATTCTTCCTGCACGATATCTGCCGTTTTCCCATGAAAGTCCTTGAAACGCGCCCGGATCGCGTTGCAGCCGAAGAGAAGCGGTTCCCCGGTGCCGAGATAAATGCTGTCCGCGCAGAGGTAGGAAAACCACTGCTCGGGCTTTCCGGCGTATTGGGCGTGGAACAGTTCTCTTGTCAGCGCTGTGATTTCTTCTAAATTGATTTTTTCCTTTGCCATGGATCAACCGCCTTTTCTTTTTATTGTATCAGGCCAGATTGTAAAATACAATGAGAGAAAAATGATTCATGCTATGGTTCATTTATCCGATTCATTTACTGATCACACTATGATTAGGCATGCCTGATAATCTATTCGTGTTACTGGTCACACCTTGACCAGGTGCGCCCAGTAACTCAGGCCGTCATTTAAAATTGCCTACGGCAATGGACGGCCTGAATACCAGCTTTTATGTGCATCCTCCTGACCAATCAGCGTGGTGATTGGTCAGGGTCTGACCTGTAACCTATTCGTACCCTGAAACATACTATTGGTTCCTTCCCTATTGACCGGCGGGATTTTTCCACATATAATAAAAAAATCGTTACAGGTGGTGTGATATGAAAAATCTATGGTGCAGGAAAGGGACAAAACAATGAGGACGAAAAGAAATCTATTATTTTTACTTCTGGCAGTATGCCTGATGTGGGCTTTTCAGCCGGAAACAGTATCCGCTGCAGACGGAGCCATTCTGGTAAATGGGACTGACATCCTTACGGCACAGGGGCAGCAGGTGACATGCGGAACCGGAACGGCGGAGTATGATCCGGACACAAAGACACTGACGCTCAACCAGGCGGTTATTGAAAATGCTTCTTCCTGGGGGATTGAGATTGGGGTAGAAGGTGTGACTGTGGAACTGATCGGGGAGAACAAGATTACTTCCAAGAGCGGGTTTTGGAGCAATTATCCGGTGACTGTACAGGGATCCGGGGGGGGCAAAATTTTAATCAGTAGTATGGATGCCAGCTATGGATTTTATGGATTACATGTCCAGGGAGGCGGTCTGACAGTCCGGGATGCGGATCTGCAGTTTGTGATCAAGAATACTGCCGCAAGCGATGCGGCGATTGATATCCGCGGAGGGGATAACCTGATCAGCAATTCCAGGATTGAGATCAGCATGGAAACTCCGCAGGCTCCGGACGCATACATAGATGTGGGAATCGATGCGACAGATGCTTCTTCGCTTACAATATCCAATGGTTCAAGCATTGTGATGCATCAGGTGGATAAAGGGATCGCCGGAGGTGAAAGTCTGACGATTTCAGGCAGCAGCCTTACTATTGAGGAGTCCGGCGGAAGCATGAGCGCGGTTGAGAGCACAAATATGAAGATTTTAGATGGATCAGCAGTTGCCGTGACCGCGGATAATGGGCCGGCTTTATCCGTATCGGACAGGCTCACGATCTCCGGTTCAACTGTTAAGGCGGATTCGGCGGGATCCAATGGTATTTACAGTCAGGGATCTGTGGAGATTTCCAGTTCTTCGGATGTAAAGGCATCGGGTTTTTATCCGGGGATTTATGCTGATGGAACTATTTCTGTCAAAGGGTCTTTGGTGGAAGCAGATTCAAGCAATGTAGGGATTCAGTGCAGGGAATTGGAAATTACGGATTCTTCGGATGTAAAGGCGTCAGGTTATTATCCGGGAATCTTTGTGATGGAGGCAATGACTGTGAAAAATTCGTCTGTCGAATCAAGTTCGGATCAAGAGGCGGCTATATTCTGCGGACAATATGAGGCAGATGGAAGCCCTGTTGAAGGTTTGGGAACACTGGAGATTACCGATTCAGAGGTAAAAGCAATATCAGAAACGAAAGGAGGGATCCTGATAAACTCAGATCTGACAATCACGGATTCCAAGGTTATTTCGTCAGGCCAACCGGACGGATTCAGTATTTCTGCTATAGGCGATATTACGATTACCGGAGGTACGTCGGAAATCAGCAATGGCTGGATATATTCTGAGAAAAATATTGAGATCGGCGGAGTGATCCTGTCGAACGGGATTCCTTCCTATTCGAATATTAAATGTCTATTTGCCGATGGACAGATTACCTTTTTAGATGCAGATTACAGTGCGGTGGATCAGGCGGTTGCAAAGGCAGAGGCCTTAGATGAAACTGCCTATATAAATTATGAGGCTGTAGAAGCGGCAATCAAGGCCGTGGTCAGGGGAAAGGATGTTCGGGAGCAGGCAGCGGTAGACGGATATGCGGCGGCAATTGAAGCGGCGATTGCGGCATTGATCTTGAAACCACAGCCCTCTGAAAACTTGTATCAGATTTCAGGAAAACCAGGAAAACCGGATCAAAAGCCGCCGGGGGCATCTTCAGGTATTCCGTCGGGCGGACAGGCTCCGGCTCCAGGGGATGAGACAGCAATCGGCGGCTCGCAGCAGCCATCGAAAGAACAGACAAAAGGGTGGGAAAATCCGGCAGGATCACCCAGGACAGGAGATCATACAGCAATCGGATGGATGATGATACTTGCGCTGCTTTCCGCCGCAGGACTGACGGCAAGATTCAGAAACAGCAGGGAGAATTCCTGACGGGCAAGGGGCTTGTGGATGTGAAACGTGGGGGGATCGTGCCGCTGATCGCAGGCTGAATGCAACATATAGAAATGCATTGATAAATGATCGTCTCATAGAAGATGATCAAGGATGAAATGATCGGAACGGAGTTTTGGCTGTTTACAGCGTGAGTCGTGACCATACAGGGCACAGCTCACGCTGTATGAGACTTCCAGGCAGCCGCTTTTCGGATGTCTGCTGTTTAAAGTCTGCCGGTTTTGTTTTCCGGGATAAGTTTCATCTTTTCCGCGATTTTCTGAACATCCTGTTCTGTTAAAACGGTCATCATTTCGCTGACCTCTTTGATGGATAAACCGGCATGGAGCATTTTGGGGGTAAATTCCAGTTCTTTGCGCTTCGCTACATTTTTCGTGACTCTTTTCGTGACCTTCTTTGTGACATCCCTGGTAACTCTTTTTTCAACTTCTCTTCCGTATTGAATTTTTTCTTCTTCAAATAACTGTCCAACCTTTGTCATCATAATCCACTCCTTGATCTGTTTAGAATCTTCCGTCGTGATCACTTTGTCTGCGAATACCAGCATACCGGATAGTAAAAAGCGCTGCATATTCTCATCATCCAGCAGCTTTGCCATCTCGAAGCAGCGGCGGATGCATGCCTGTTTTTCTGCCTTTCCCTTATAGGTCAGGGGCAGGATGATAAATTCCATCTGCTCTTCCGCTGTCAATGTCTGACCCTCATGAAATTTAGCGTACAACCGTGCTTCTGTTTTTTCAGAATCCTTTTGGATCAGGAAAGCTTCTTCCAGCTGAAGCTGCAGGCAGCCGATATCCAGATCTTTTTGGGTCTGACGCGGTTCGATGTCTGCGGTGTAAATGACGATCATCCGGATCCGGCACGGAAAATTTTCCTGATCCATATTTCTCTTTAATGTGCGGGCGATATAGTTCAGGTATTTGATCTTGTTAGCATCCGCATAAGTGCTCTCATAATCCACCAGTGCCAGGGATTGATCCTCCAGTAAAAACAGATTATCCAGACGCAGTTCATTTGCCTCAATGGCGGGAAGGTTTGTAGGCTGTACTTCTGTGATCTCCGGAAGCTCCAGTCCGTACACGGCAAAGGATTTTCCTTTCAGATTCTCTCCAAAATATTTCGTGGTTACATCCTTGTTCTGCCACGCAATGGGGGATTTTACGGCAGGGGGGTCAGAGAACCTGCGGCTCCTGGATCTCCCTGAAAATCCAGCGGTAGTTTTTCTTTTTCTGTGTGTCATCCATTTCCTCCTATTCTGACAGGAAGTATACGGATTTTGAGCTGCAAGCCACATGTTAACCGGTGCTCTGCAGCTGCGATTTTGTACAGAATCTGCTTTATACTTCTAAGTATAACATATGTCATCAATTTTTGTTGGAAAATTGGTGGTTTGTGTGTAGTAACAAAATTATGCAGCAGAATCTGATTTTAACGGCAAATGGTTTTGTTCACGGAGTATCCATTCGCAATACATTTGCCTGAGTATACATCCCATCCGTATGATCAGTTGCTTCATCAAACTTGTATTTTCCGGCTGAGATGCCATGAAAAACAGATCCTGATACATGAAACGTATCCGGCGGACAGATAGAAATATTTGAAAAAATGCTGTCCGTGATTTTGATGTGGTGTCAGTATAACATGCCGGGAGAAGATGTGCAATAAAAATAGCGTAAAAGATTTCGATTCACGGTATCGCGTGTTACAGGGTCTGATCGGCCACGAATACTAACGGTAACACGTTCGAATGGTAATAGCGGGTACCTTTTAGTTAAGCATTGACAAATGATTTATTCATGGAGATAATTGAAGATGAAAATATCGGAAACATATGGAAAAGGAGTACAGGATGCCGTTTCAGATTATACGAAGTGATATTACAAAAATAAAGGCGGATGCCATTGTAAATACAGCCAATCCGGAGCCGGTCTGCGGGGGCGGGGTGGATTCTGCTGTTTATAAAGCCGCAGGCGCAAAGCGGTTGCTGGCGGAGCGGAAAAAGATCGGGCCGATGAAGGCCGGGCAGGCGGCCATCACTCCGGCCTTTCAGTTGGATGCGCGTTTTATCATCCATACGGTCGGGCCTGTTTGGAAAGGGGGATGGAGGGGCGAGAAAAAAGCGCTCCGTGCCTGTTACGACAACTGTCTCAGCCTTGCATTCAAAAATCATTGTGAAAGTATCGCATTTCCGCTGATCTCCACCGGTGTCTATGGATTTCCGAAAGAGAAAGCGCTGCAGATCGCGCTGGCGGCAGTCAGTGAATTTCTGATGGAACATGAGATGACGGTGTATCTGGCCGTATTTGACCAGGAGTCGTTCCGGCTGTCCGGAAGGCTGTACAGCAAGATCGAGGAATTTATTGATGATAACTATGCCGAGAGCAGGCTGGAAGAGGAATATGCGCCAGGGAATTTTTCGGAAAGACGGCAGATTGTAGATACGGCATCAATGCCGCCGCTTCCGGACAGCATGCTTAAAATGTCCAAACCGCCGGGGCACCCGAAGAGAAAGTACAAACCGGCAATACCGCGCCTGGAAGAATCGATGTGCGAATCTCCGGCGTCTGATCTGAAAGAATCGCTATATGCGGCTGCACCGCCGGATCTGGGGAAAATGCCATGTGCATCCGCAGCCCCGCAGTCCCAGATCCTTCCCCAGGCATCCGCGGGAGCTGCCAGAAGTCTGGAGGATGTGATCAATAATGTGGGCGAGACATTTCAGGAAAGGCTGCTGCGTTTTATTGATGAGCGGAATCTGACCAATGCACAGGTTTATAAAAAAGCGAATCTGAGCCGGAAATTATTTTCCAAAATCCTGTGCAATCCGGATTACCAGCCGAAGAAACGGACGGTCATCGCATTTGCGATCGCGCTGCAGCTGAACCTGGACGATACGAAGGATCTGATGGCGAGAGCCGGGTTTGCGCTTTCACCTGGCAGCAGGTTCGACCTGGTGATCGAATATTTTATAGAGAAAAAGGTGTATGATATCTACACGATCAATGTGGCGCTGTTCGATCATGATTTGCCAATGCTGGGTGAGTAGAAGGTTAGGAACTGTCTATATCTTGCGACAATTCCTTACGCCGCCTTGTGCCGTCCCTTTACGAAACATTTTTTTCATGTTAAGATGGGAAAAAGCGGCTGCATTTATGTGAGACAGGAGGCGAAAAATGGGCACTTATATTAATCCAGGGAATCAGGCGTTTAGGCGGATCGACGGTCCGAATTATGTGGATAAGACAGGCATGATCCGGCTGATCAATGAAAGGATCGGCGGAGAGGACAGCCTTGTATGCATAAGCAGGCCACGCCGTTTTGGAAAGTCTTATGCCGCAAAGATGCTGACAGCCTACTACGATTGTTCGTGTGATTCTCATGAATTGTTTGATAAGAAGATCATTGCGCGTTCAAAGTCCTATTCGGCACATCTGAATCACTATAACGTCATTTATCTGGAAATAACGAGTTTTGTTTCATCGGCACGCAGGCAGGGAATCTCTCTTCAGGAAGTTCCGAATATGATCGTAGATGCTTTGCATGAAGAGATTCTTTCTATGAATCCGGAATTGCCTGCCGGGAAGAGTTTGACGGATCTGTTGATCTGCTGTGTGGAACAAAACGGGGATAAGCCATTTGTCTTTATCATCGACGAATGGGACGCAATGATCCGTGAAGCGAAGGAGGATGAGAACGCGCAGAAAAGATACCTGGATCTGCTGCGGGAGTGGTTCAAGAATGGAACCTTTACACCAAAGGTCGTGGCGGCAGCTTACATGACAGGAATCCTGCCGATCAAAAAGGACGGGACACAATCGGCAATCTCTGATTTTCATGAGTTCTCCATGCTGCATCCGGGAGAGTTCGCAAAATATACAGGCTTTTCTGAGACAGAAGTCAAAAAGCTCTGCAAGAGGAGCAAAATGAATTTCGATGACATGAAGGCATGGTATGATGGATATGAGCTGTCGGAAGAGCATGCGGTCTATAATCCCTATTCTGTCATGAATGCGTGCAGGGAGAAGAACTGCCGTTCATTCTGGGGCAGGACTTCCGCGTCGGAGGCGCTGACAGACTATATTGATCTGAATTTTGACGGATTGCAGGAAACCGTGGCCAGGCTGATCGGCGGCGATGAAATCGCAGTGAACACATCACAATTTCAGAATGATTTTGAAAGATTCCGGACGAAGGATGATGTGCTGACACTCTTGATCCATCTGGGGTATCTGACCTGTGACTCGGTGCAGGGAATCGCACGTGTGCCGAATGAGGAGGTACGGGATGAGTTCAGGAATTTTCTGGGAAATGATCATTTCAGCGAACATTGGCTGAGACTGATCGGACGGTCGAGAAAGCTTCTGGATGATACGATCGCGGGGAACGGTGATGCTGTCGCGGCCGCATTGGAGGAAATCAGAGGGGAGCAGTACGCGCCTCAGTATTATAACGATGAGCAGGCATTGAGGGCTGTCATCAAGTATGCGTATATCGCTGCGTTTGGACAGTATGTAAAGGCAGAGGAGATGCCGTCGGGCAAAGGAATTGCGGATGTTGTGTTCATCCCTGCCGTGTTGTCCGGATTTCCGGCAATGGTGATCGAACTGAAATGGAACAAGACATCGGGCGGTGCGGTCACGCAGATCAAGAATAAAAAATACGATGCTGTTTTGCATCCATTCGTTGGGAACATTCTGCTTGTTGGGATCAACTACGATGAGAAAACGGGGAAGCATGCCTGCACGATTGAGAAACGATAGCGATTGCTGGAAGAAAATGTGCAAAAATAACTTCCAGCTGGAATCATTTTTACAAATGACACAGGCTCGATGCTCACAGGCAGAAAAATGTCCCCTCCCAGGTGACCATTTCCAGGCGGAACAGCTGTATGCTTACCCTACAAGATACACAACAACTACATCACAAAGTCAGTCTGGTACAACAATTGCCGTCATTTTGGAGCTGTAGAAAAAGAACTGATGCAGATTGCGCAGGATATTTCTTCGAGTGTTCAGGCAATACTGTACCGGCGATCACGGAGGTAAGCATCATGAAGAAAAATTTAACGGAACTTGTATTTATCCTGGACAGGAGCGGCTCTATGAGCGGGCTGGAGAAGGACACCATCGGCGGATTTAATTCCATGCTCGGCAGGCAGAAGGAGGAACCCGGGGAGGCGCTGATCTCCACGATCCTGTTTGATGACCGGACGGAGGTGCTCCATGACCGTGTACATTTGGCGGATGTCCGGCCCATGAACGAGCGGCAGTATTATGTGCGGGGATGCACGGCGCTTCTGGATGCCATGGGCGGCGCGATCCACCACATCGGCACGATCCACAAATATTCCCGGGAGGAGGACCGGCCGGAGAAAACGATCTTTGTCATCACCACAGACGGGATGGAAAATTCCAGCAGCCATTACACCTATGAAAAGGTGAAGCAGATGGTGGAGCGGCAGAAGGAGCGGTATGGATGGGAATTTTTATTCCTGGGGGCCAATATCGATGCCATTGAAACGGCCGGGCGTTTTGGGATCCAGCCCAGCCGTGCAGTGAATTATGAATGCGACAGCGCGGGGACGCAGCTGAACTTTCAGGTCGTAAGCGATACGGTCTGTGCGGCAAGAGCGTGCACCTGCGACCTGTCCGAATATTTTGACGACCCGGCGTGGAAAAAGGCGATCGAGAAGGATTATAGCCGGAGAGGATCACATAATAAGCAGCGTAGGAGATAGCATCAGCTGCTCTATCGACAGTACATTTCGTTTCAAACTCCGTTATTCTATCCAGCCGGGCAGGCAGCTCTCCAACAGGAGCAGGTCAGAGCCAGACTTGCTCCTGTTGGAGAGCTGTAAAATCTGTCACCGATCCTAGTATAATCCAATATAATTAACCTTATGTTTCGATTGGCTAAATTTCCATCTGCTGCGTTGTCGTCAATCGACGTAGCCACCGCTACGCCTCATTCCTCCGCCTTGCATATGAAAATTTATCCTGCACGAAACATAGAGGTAATTATATTGGATTATACTAGTACAGCATTGTGTAATTAACGGTGAATTCTGCACCTGCTGTACTAGTTGCTTCATTTTCCAGCAGGAGGTTCAGTTTTTCTCTCATGGCTGGCTGTGTGATGGGAAGAGGCGGATCTAAATTGCAATCCCATAATATTCTGCCGCTGCATCAACTAGGTCATTTCGGATTTTCTTGTGGTCGTTTCCGTCCAGGGACATGACACAGAAAACTGCCCTCTCTTTCGGACAGACCATACAATATTGCCCATAGTTTCCTCCTAAGAGTATTGCGCCCGGAATTGGCGCCATGCGTATAAAATAACCATATCCATAGCTTTCGTAGTCAGGAATCACCTCATCTTGTCCACGGTTTTCAATCTGTTTCCTGCAGGCATCCGATACATAGGAGGACGGAACGATTTGTTTTCCATTATAGTTTCCGTTATACAGCAGCAAATGTCCGAAATGGGCCAGTTCATCAATTGTCAGATACAGTCCATTTGCCGCCATGCAATGTCCCATTGGACTCCGGATTACCGATGCCGATGGGTTCAAACAGGCGGTCTCTGAGATAGTTCAGCAGATTTTCTCCCGTACGCATCTCGATCATGCATGACAAAATATAGGTATTAAAGTTGCTGTATAAAAAATGGGTTCCTGGTTCGTGTACAAACTCCCCGGCTGTAAAATAGTAGCGGATCCAGTCTTTGACCTGATACCGCAGAGGATCATCGCAGAAAAATAAGGGTTCCTTTAAGCCACTGCTCATAGTCAGCAGATTTTCAACAGTGATTTTTTTTATATTCCGTGTATACTTCCCATTTTCCGGGATGTACTGCTGAAAATCTGCATAAATGGACCCCGTTCGGTCTATGATGCCTTCCGTTTCTGCGATGCCGGCTGCCATGGCGACAAAAGGTTTGCTGACTGACCATAGATTCAACCGGGTTTTTACCGGAAAAAGCTTATACTCCGCTTTTAGAATACCATCCTCATAAGCCTGTGCATAGATGATATTCGAGTGTTTTTCTCTTGACTTTTTTAAAAATAAATCCATCAGTTCCTGCATATCAGTCCCCCTATTCAAAAAATAAATCCAAATCTGAATACACAGTTTCCAACGTCCTTAACCGATCTGAAATCTTATTTTTATGCTTCTTCTGTATCTTCGCAATGATTGTATCAAAAAGTACATACAGACACACCACCGAATTAAACCCCATCTCATCCATATTGGAATCGACGATCATGGATTCATCGGCAATCTCTATAATAGGTGAAATAATGCTGTCTGCTATGCTTAGGACCTTTGCGCCTCTTTTTTTCAGCATTTTTGTATACTGATAGGTCCATTTTGTATAGCGGGCAAAGGTAATGGGGACGGCAGCGGTCTTTTCTGTAACGCCGGATATCAGTTCCATTCTGGAGTCGTAAAATTCCTTTACAACATATACATTTCCCAGCAGCCGTTCTAATACTGCGCCGAACCATAATGCAGCGCTGTAGGAGGAACGGGCACCGATTACCAGGATGTTGTCTGCTTCCAGCAGCAGGGTAATAAAATGATCCAGAGTCTCATCATCCAGATGGTTCTTCCAACTTTCCAGCATGAGCATTTCTTTTGCAATCACACTCTGGTAGCAGTTTCCCTTTGCAATGGATTCCTCTGCTCTGCGCTGAGGCTCCGTAAGAATTTCCTCACGGACCTTTTGCTGGAGACTGGAAAAGCTTTCGAATCCAAGCGAATAGGCAAGCCGGATGATTGTTGTTTCGCTTACCGCAATTTCTTTGCTTAATTTGGTCAATGTAGAATAACTGAATAAATCCTGATTTTTCAGGACATATTCTGCGACCTTCCTTTGTCCGGCAGATAAAGTACCTATTTTTTCACGGATCAATTGTTCTACCTTCATAGGCTTTCACTCCTTTTTTCATATTATTCTACCATATTTTTCTTTGTTTGACTAGAATTAGAAGAAAAAAATTCTTCTAATAATTTTATAATTGTAAAAAATGCATAAAAATCAAAGGATAAATTTTTGCATTTTTGCTAATATACAATCTTATGTATTCATGCTATCATGAAAAAGAATTAAATAATTCATATCGCGATAATAAAGAATTAAATGCACTATTATAAGGCTTATCTGAACAGGAGGAGAAAAGGAATGAATAACAATAAAACAGAACAAAAAACAACGGGATTTCTTGGAAGATTTGACCTCTATACGATTGGTGTCGGGCAGGCGATTGGGTCAGGCGTCCTCACACTGATCGGGCCGGCAATTTTGCTGACTGGTCAGTCTGCCTGGCTTGCCTACGTGGCGGCATGCGTATGGGGATTTTTTATGATCGCTCCCATTCCATGGATTACTTCAACATTAAAATTGGGCGGTGGATTTTATTCTGTCATCGGTGATCTGGCCGGAAAACGACTGGCAGGCATGTATGCCGTAGGATTTCTTCCCCAGACTATTAATCTGGCTACCTATGGCGTTGCGATTGGTATGTATGCAACCTCGCTCTGGCCTTCGCTGAATGCAAAATGGATTGGCTGTGCTGCATTGAGCATTTTCTTTATTATCAATCTGTTCGGTGTGGATGTAATGGCAAAAGCACAAAAGATTATGGTTATTCTGCTTTTTGTCGCATTAGGGCTTTTTATTATCCTGGGATTTGTACAGATTAACAATCCGGTCATGAATTTTACTGCACCTGACTTTTTCTCAAAAGGAGGATCCGGCTTTTTCGCGGCAATTATGCTATATGTATATTCCACAAATGGATATTCCTGCATTATGAATTATGGAAAGCAGGCTAAAAATGCAAAAAGGGATATTCCCAAGGCTTTATTCTACTGTATACCGACATTGGTTATCATATACGGCGGTGTGGCATTGGTAGCCACCGGTGTATTACCTTTGGATCAGGTAGCAGGACAGCCTTTGACTATGGTTGCACAAAAGATACTGCACCCCTCTCTATTCGTTATTTTTATGCTGGGCGGTCCAATACTGGCTCTGTCATCGTCTATCAATTCGACGATATCAAATAACTGTATTCCGGTTGCTCAGTCCTGCAAGGATGGATGGCTTCCAAAATCATGGGCATCAACAAATAGGTACGGAGCATATTGGAAACTGATGACATTCACTTACCTTATGGGAATTTTGCCGGTTATGCTTGATTTTTCAATCAGTCAGGTAGTAAATAATATTATGCTGCTTGCATCCTGTGTTGCATTTTTACAGATTTATGCATATTTTCAGCTTCCGAAACGCCACCCTGAGGCGTGGGCTAAGTCGCCGATGCATATACCTGACAAGGCATATTATGGGATTTGTACATTAAGCCTTTTGGCTTATATCTGTATTTTCCTGAATTCGTGCCTAAGCCTGACACTTCCGGTTCTGATCATCAGCTTGGTGGCAATCGTGGTATGCATGATCTACGGCTGGTTCCGGAGCAGCAGTCCGGAAGTAAACATGGAAATCAGTGTATGGGAGGAATAAACAAGATGAGAAATGACCAGAATATACTATCAGAATTTGTAATTGACACTTTAAAGCAAAATCTAAATGTCATGTACGCCCAGATCTGGCGCGAAGGAACCCGGACAGCGGAATATAAGCGGATGCCGGTAAAGACGCGTCTGAATACATGGTCTGCCTGCAAAGGCGTGGTATCCTGTGCCGCTGGGATCGCGTTGGACGAAGGGCTGATCCGTCTGGACGAAAAGCTTGTGGATATTTTCCCGGAATTTGTGCCGGAGGATCCCGGAAGCAATCTGCCAAAAGTCAGTCTGGAGCATCTTCTGACTATGACCAGCGGGCTTGAGAACTCTCTGTTCTTCTGCGATTGGGAGGAACGCTACACAACCAAAGACTGGATCCGATATTTCTTTACAAATGCTGTTTTTGCAAATGAACCGGGAAGCCAATGGCTGTACAGCAACTTCAACACATACATGCTAAGCTGTGCCATAGAGAAACGGGCCGGTGTGAATCTGCTGGAATATCTCCGCAACCGTTTCTTTGA
>CAYQBE010000014.1:33621-56268 GCA_964415625.1 uncultured Clostridium sp. | reverse complement strand
AGTACAGGAGCAATTCGGATTATGACGGGATACAGGATCTGTGCCAGGTGGCATTCGCGAAGTATACACCGAAGCGAGAAGCCCGATTTGAAAACCGTCCGATCAGGATAGACGGATCCTTTATCATCCATAGCAGCATGGGAACCAGGAAAGAGGCGGAAAATGAGAAAAAAAGCGAATGTGTATGGCGGTTTACAGTGGAGCAAAATGAGAATATGGGAAACAGGCCGGAGGATGGCAGAGCCAATAACCGGATCGAGGTGAAATATGATCCGCGGAAGTATCTGGGCGCTTATCAGGACCTGCTTGCCGAGAAGCTGTGGCTCAATGGCTGGAAAGCAAAGGATGATACGAAAGAGCAGCTCCGGAACTGGGCCAAATGGCAGCGGTCAGTCAATAATCATGAGAACAGGATCGGGATTGTGGCGGAAACTCCGGAGATGCATCATTTGGAATATCTGCTGCAGATGATCATGGAACAGCATTTTGGGCTATACAGGGAAAGATGCTGGATCTGCGGAAGGCAAATATCCAGTGAGCATGTAGAGCATAAGCTGACGGCCAAAGGCTACTCCAAATATCATATAAAATGTCCGGGCTGCCGCAGGCTTGTGGTTGAGACGCATTGCGGACGAGCGGACTGCCCGTCCCACTCCGGAAGGATCCGTCTGGGCAAGCATAGTGATGATTATCTTGCGCAATGGCGAAGAGGAGAGGGCAATGTATGCTGGAGCGTCTCATGTCCAAAGTGCAGGCAGCTCCCGTCGTCTGATAAAGAAAATTTGATCGAGGGGATCCTGGGAGCTTCGCCGAATGGAATGGAGCTTCCGTTTGATTGAAGAACAAAAACACTGGGCTATCTCCAAAGAGACAGCCCAGTTGCTTTTTCGAGATTTTTAACAACACCAGCGGAAATATCACCGCCGCTGCGGTGAGCAACCACCACAGCCTGATTAAAGCCGGCTTTTTTATACTGGCGGCTCGAACTTAATGTCCGAACCAGGATCCAGCCGTTCCTGGTGAGAATCCTCTCGATCTGTCTGTAATCCATATGCGACCTCCTTTGTGCTTGTGCCAACAGTTACAAAAAGTCTGTGGTTTTGGCACATCGAAGATCCATAGGAACGATTTCATTATAAGGAATGCATGGAAAATCGTCAAGATAAAAGATTTACAACGTGTAGATTCAGTTGGAAATCTTAAAAAAATAGTATTCTTCAATCTCTGTGTTGACATTTATATAATACGTGTTATAATACGTATTATATAAATAGAAGAGATAAAAAATGATCATCTTTTATAAATGTAAGAAAGAGATTCTTCAGGATAGCATGGACATAATATGGAGGAACCGAAAATGGAGGAGAAGAAAAAGATTCTGGTAAAGGCGCCGGTAAAGACTGTGTATTTGAAAAATGAGGTCAGTGAGAAGGTCACGTATCTGGAGCTGCCTTATCGATTTGATACATATTCCCCGGAGACAGACGTGAAAAATGGCGGTGTGCAGTTTCGGGAGATTGTAGAACTGACACACAAGAAGAGGATTTCCCGGGTAGTCGCGTTGTCGGCAGATTCTCAGGAGATGGGGCTGATGGCTGTGGCCTATCTGGCAATGCACCTGCTCGTGCGGAGACGGGATGCAGGGAACGTGCTGTTTGATGATGGGCTGCTGCTTGACGGGGAACCTGTAGTTAGCGAGGAAATGCCGTTTGATATGGTATATGATATTGAGGAAGCATCGAAATGGGAGGAGTCCGAGATGCGGATCCCTGTGATCCACTACTATGAAATTACAAAATTTCTGGAAAACAGCACTAATGCTTCTGAAAACGGCGGATTTTTGATGGCACAGGTAAGGAATAAGGCCAAGCATCCGCCGTACTGGCAGTCCTGTCGGCGTGAGCATGTGTGTGTAGTGGTCCATAGGGAAAGCTTGGATAGGGATTGCCTGGATGCGCTCAGTCTGTTCGCGAAGAACCGGAATGTGTTTGTGCTGTTTCTGGAAGACGGATCGCAGGATTATTATGAGATGTCTGAAATACCATTCTGCTGCATGGACAGGACACATTTCATTGCGCTCAGGAATAATTTTATCCTGTCTTATACGGCAGATGCGGTGGAGGTATCTTTCGGGAAAAATGACAGTCTACTGTACTATCAGAATGTACTTAAGCAGAACATCAGACAGAGGGGAATCAAAGTGAAAAGAGGGTTCTCCTATGAGCGTGTGGTCAACCTTGCCAGTTCTGTAGATAAGTCATCGGTCTGTGAGATGCTGGATAAGATCATCAACTATGCGATGAAGGATGTGGATGGATCGGAGGATATCATATTCCAGAACAGCACCTTTGACTTCGTGGATCATTTCATGCGGGAGGTCTCCGGCAGGGAGACAGAGAAGGGCAGAGCGCTTATGGAGTCCAACTTGGTCGGGATCGAGGAGATCAAGCAGCAGGTCTATGATGTGGTAAATGTAATGAAATATAATCAGATGCGAGGACGAATGAATATCACAGGCAGCTATTACCACAATGTGCATGTCATGCTTGGCGCTCCCGGGACTGCGAAGACCACGGTGGCAAAGTATATGGGTATGATGATGTTTGATGAGAAGCTGCTTCCCGACAATCGTTTTATCTGTATCAACGGCGCGGAACTCAAGGGCATGTACGTAGGACATTCGGCCCCGAAGACAAAGGCCCTGTTTGAAAATTATGACGTGATCATCATTGATGAAGCATACTCCATCGTGGAATCAGACGGCAAGACAGACAGCTTTGGCAATGAAGCGATCGCACAGCTGATCATAGAGCTTGAAAAGCATTCCACGGACAAGCTGGTTATTTTTGCTGGTTATGGCGGAAAAAAGCTGGAGGAAAAAGACAACCGGATGCAGGCATTTCTTGATGCGAATCCGGGAATAAAGAGCAGGATTACGACTACCTTTTATTTTGATTCCTATTCTGCGGATGAGATGGTTCAGATTTTTACCAGGATTGCGAAGATAAGCAATTATAAATTGAAGTCTGGGACAGAAAAGGTGGTAAAAGATTTCTTTGAGAAAAGAGTCCATGATAAAGACTTTGGAAACGGAAGGGAGGCAAGAGCGCTGCTGGAAAATGCCGCCCTATTTGCCGCCAGAAGGACTATGACTCAGAACAAGGAATCTTATACTAGGAGCGAGCTCACTACATTGACCTTGGAGGATGTAAAAGCTGCGGCTGAGAAAATGGATCAGGGCTTTGGAATCAGGCGCAAGGAAGCCAGGAAGATTGGATTCACACGCTGAAGAACTGTGGAAGAATGAGAAAGATTCAAAGTCTTAAGAGTTGCGATCATCTGTCCTGCTTCGAAGCTGCTGGAAAATACTACATTTCCCGGCGGCTTCTTTAATTTTTCCAGATATTTTCTGTTCTCTGATTGTTTTTTTTACGCATATCAGTTATAATTTGAAAAAGACATCATTTCATTACAAGGCTTGCGTATGATCTTATACACAACAGCCCAAATCGACGGATAGAGGAGACGAGAGTATGAAGACAAAAAAGAGAACAGAACACAGGCCGTCAGCGAAGGTCCGGCGGCGGGGAGGACGGATCGCGGCCAAGCTGGTCGGAGCCATCGTGATCACCATTATGATCATGGTTGCGGTGCTGCTGACACTGGTTTACCGGCGCGTTTCTGACGCCCTGCTGGATAAAAGCGAAAATCTGATCCAGGAGACCACCGAAAAAGTGATCCAGGAGACGACTGCGTGGATGAATAAGACGCTGACCATGCTGGAGATGCAGAAGGATACCATTGAGTATGAAGAGATGGACATCCCGGAGATGGAAGAGTATATCAAGCACACGGTGGATCAGAACAGCGCGTATCCGGCGGGACTGTATGTGGCCCTGACGGACGGTTCCCTGTATCACGCGTCCTTTGTGCCTGGCCCGGATTACAACGCGCTGGAAAAATCCTGGTATCAGGACGGCATTGCGTCGGAGGATTTTATCCTGGGGGATGTGTACTTTGACGAGGACAGCCAGTCCTACGTGGTAGGCGCTTCCGGAAGGTTAAAGGGAGAAGACGGGGAGACCCGCGGCGTAGCGGCTGCGGATGTGTATCTGGACGCGATTTCGGATATCGTGGCGGAGATCCAGCTGGAGGAGACCGGCGGAGTATTCCTTGTAGATACCCGGACGGACACGATCATCGGCCATAAGGATCCGGAGATCACCGGACGGCTTTTGAGTGAATTTACCGGGGATATGTATGCATATGCCGATGAGCAGATCCAAAAAGGCAATTCGGAGTTGTCCCTGTTTGACGGCAGTACATATATTCAGGCGGTAAACGTTCCAAACAGCGACTGGACGGCTGTCGTTTACGTGCCCAAGGCAGAGGTGCTTACGGAGCTGAACGTACTGACCGGCATCATGACGTCCATATCCGTCCTGGCGGTTTTGATCACCATCGTTTTGATCATCATCCTTGTGAGAAGGATCATCGGCAGGCCGGTGGCAGAACTGAACCAGGTGGCGGCGAAGATCGCGGAAGGGGAACTGGAACAGACGATCCATCATTCCTCCAACGACGAGCTGGGAGAGCTGGCGGATAATTTTGAAAAGACCGTACTTCGGCTGCGGGAATATGTAGAATATATCAATGAGATTTCGGAAAAGCTGCAGGAGATTTCCAGAGGAAACCTGGATATCACACTGTCCCATGAGTATGTGGGGGAATTTTCGAAGATCAAGGACTCTTTGGAAAGTATTACCCGGTTTTTGAACCAGACCATCGGGCAGATCAATGTATCCTCCGGCCAGGTGGCGGAAGGGGCCGGATATGTTTCGGAAGGGGCACAGACCCTCTCCATGGGCTCCGTGCAGCAGAATGATTCGGTAGAACAGCTGGCGTCCCATATCAGCGAGGTGTCCGACGGCATCCAGAAGACAGCTCAGGGCGCGAAGAAGGCCAGCCAGATCTCGCAGGATGTGGGAAACCGGATCCTGGAAAGCAACGACAAGATGCAGCATATGAATGAGGCCATCCGGAAGATCAGCGACAAGTCAACGGAGATCCACAATATCATCAAGACCATTGAGGATATTGCGTTCCAGACCAACATTCTGGCCCTCAACGCGGCTGTGGAGGCGGCCCGCGCAGGCGAGGCAGGAAAGGGCTTTGCCGTGGTGGCGGATGAGGTACGCAACCTAGCTGGAAAATCTTCGGAGGCAGCCAAGAATACAACGGTCCTGATCGAGCAGACTGTGGAAGCTGTGGAGGAAGGGACCAGTGCGGCGGAAGATACGGCGGCGTCCATGATGGAGGTGGTAGCCCAGGCCGAAGAGGTCAACAAGCTGATCGAAGGGATCGCGGATTACTCCGCAAAACAGGCGGCGGCTACGGAAGAAGTCATCCGTGGGATCGACCAGATCTCCGGCGTGGTACAGTCCAACCTGTCCACCGCAGAGAAGAGCGCTGCGGCCAGCGAGGAACTGTCCGGACAGGCCAATATGCTGCGGGAGCTGGTAGCGAAGTTCCGGCTCAAAGCGCGGTAGTATTGAAAAGGAAGATACGGCAGAGTTCATCGGCTGTGAGTATCAGGATATGGATACAGAAAGCCTGCCACTGGCAGCCTTTCTGCATACGATAGTATTCAAAAGAGCAGGCCATACAAAAATGTACGGCCTGCTTTATCTATCTGGAAGACGAATTACTTTAACCGCTCCGCCATCGTATAAAACTGATAATACATTCCCTTCTGTGCCATCAGGCTTTCGTGGTTCCCTTCCTCCGTGATCCCCTGGTCGGTGAGCACCAGGATCCGGTCCGAATTTTTAATACTGGACAGCCGGTGCGCGATGGTAATGGTGGTCCTTCCCTCGGACAGGTGATGGAGCGACTGGGCTACCGCAAATTCACTCTCATTGTCCAGCGCCGAGGTGGCCTCGTCCAGGATCATGATGGGCGGGTTCTTCAAAAAGACCCGGGCAATGCTGATGCGCTGCTTCTGCCCGCCGGACAACTTGACGCCCCGCTCGCCCACATACGTATCATATCCATCCTTCAACTCCCGGATAAATGCATCCGCCCCCGCCTTCTTTGCGGCTTCCACCGCGTCCTCTTTCGATGCGTCCGGGTTTCCGTACAGGATATTCTCCAGCACCGTGCCGGAAAACAGGTACACATCCTGCTGGACGATTCCGATATTTTTCCGAAGGCTCTTCAAAGTAAAAGACTTGATATCCTCCCCGTCGATCCGGATCACCCCGCCGCTGATGTCATAAAACCGGGGGATCAGGTTGCACAGCGTCGTCTTTCCGCCGCCGGAAGGCCCCACGATGGCCAGCTTTTCCCCGGCATGGACGGTCAGGTTCAGATGCCGGAAGACGGTATTGTGGTCGTCCGGGTATTCAAAGGAGACATCCTCAAAGGAAATAGTTCCCTCCGGCACGCCCATTTCCTTCGCACCGGGCTCGTCAAAGATCTCTACGTCCGCATCCATGATCTGCAGGAACCGCTCGATGCCGGTGAGCCCCCTCTGGAACTGCTCGGCAAATTCGATGATCCTGCGGATGGTAGCGATCAGCGTGGACACATACATCACATAGGCCACCAGGTCCCCGGCGGTGATATATCCCTTCACGAGGAAAATGCCGCCCATCAGGATCACGGTCAGGTTCATCAGCCCGTCAAAGGCGCGGGTCGAGGTCTGGAAGGCCGCCATATATTTGTAGGTTTCCTTTTTGATATCATAAAAACGCAGGTTGCCCTTTTCAAACTTGTCGATCTCCATGGGCTCATTCGTAAAGGCCTTGACTACCTTCTGCCCCAGCAGGCTGTCCTCGATGGACGCGTTCAGCTCTCCGATCTGAACCCGCTGCCTGGCAAAGGCTCTTCTGCTCCTTCGGTTCAGCTTAATGCACACATAGGCCATCACCGGGACGATCAGGAAAATGGCCAGGGTCAGGGGAAGGTTGACGGAGGCAAGGATCAGAAAGGAAATTACAGCCTTCACCGCCGCAATGAAAAATTCCTCCGGACAGTGATGGGAAAATTCCGTCACGTCAAACAGGTCGTTGGTGATCCGTCCCATGATCTGCCCCACCTTCGTATTGTTGTAATAGGTATTGGACAGCTTCTGCAGGTGGGCATAGGCATCTCTGCGCATATCCGTCTCGATGGCCGCGCCCATGACATGCCCCATATCCGCCATATAGTAGTTGGCCATACAGTCGATGACACGCAGCACCAGGTACAGCAGCGCCATCTTCCCCACCACCTCCACGGTGAGCCCTGCCAGATCCTGCATACCGGTATTGGTGATAAACCGGATGATCATGGGGAGCACCAGCTCGCAGAGCGTGGTGAGGGAGGCACAGAACAGATCCGTGGCGAGCACGCCCTTATGCTTTCTGTAATAGGGGAAAAACCGCTTCATCAGTTCCCCGGTGGTATATTCTTTATTCTCTGTTGGCATCATATCCTCCGATCAAAGCAGCAGCGGAAATAGAAAAAACGGCCCTGCACATCTGCCGACCCTTTCGATACCATCGTATGCAGAAAAGGCTGCCAGTGGCGAGCTTTCTGTATCCGCTGCTTTGAGTCTGTATTTCATGTCTGCATGAATCAGTTTATACGATATGACTCCGGAAAGCAATAGAAAAACGTTTCGTTTTTAAAAGTTGATTGACTTTTTGATGGTTATATGAAATAATGAAATCACATTAAAAAGTAAAACGTTTCGTAAAAAAGAAAAAGGAGAGCAAAAAGATGAAAGACACAAAGCAGCAATGGTTTAAGGATGCCAAATTCGGTCTGTTCATCCACTGGGGGCTGTATGCGCTCCTGGCCGGTGAGTATAACGGAAAGAAGACCGACCGTATTGCGGAGTGGATCATGAATGACCTGGATATCCCTGTGGAAGAGTACGAAAAATTAGCTTCCCAATTTAACCCGGTTGAATTTGACGCAGAGATGATCGTGCGCAAGGCAAAGGAATGGGGCATGAAGTATATCGTCTTTACTTCCAAGCATCATGAAGGCTTTGCAATGTGGGATTCCAAGTGCAGCGATTACAACGTAGTAAAAGCGACCCCTTACGGCAGGGACATCGTGAGACAGTTTCGGGAAGCCTGCGACAAGTATGGCATGAAGCTGGGATTCTATTATTCCCAGGCGCAGGACTGGCACGATCCGGACGGGTACATACATAGAAAGGACAATTCCAAAAAGAATTACCGCGCATACCTGGAACGGAAATGCTTCCCGCAGCTTCGGGAACTTCTGACCGAGTATGGAGATGTCGCCCTGATCTGGTTCGATACCCCCATGGGGACAACGAAGGAAGAAAGTCAGGAGATGGTGGATCTGGTGAAGAGCCTCCAGCCGAACTGCATTGTCAGCGGGCGGATCGGAAATGAGCTGGGCGAATATATGACCACGGGAGACAATTTTATCCCGCGTCTTCCGTATGAAGGCGACTGGGAGGTTCCGGCGACGCTGAATGACACCTGGGGCTTCAACAAGGACGACCACAACTGGAAGGATCCGGAAGAGATCATACGCCTCCTGGTCAAGATCAACAGCCGGGGAGGAAACTACCTGCTCAATATCGGGCCCGAGGCCTCCGGACATGTGCCGGATGAAAGCATCCGTATCCTGGACGAGGTTGGGAAATATGTGAATGAAAATGAAGAAGCCATTTTCGGGACAAAGCGGGTAGGGATCTATGCTTATGAACTCGACTGGGGCATGCTGACCAGAAAAGACCATAAGCTTTATGTCCATGTATTCAAGCCGAGAAGAAGGGTGGAACTCATCAATATTGCAAATAAGATCACGGGAGCCTATCTGGTAGCGGACAAGCGGGAGCTGGAATTTAAGACATCCATGACCTGCGAGGGCTGCAGCGCGATCGATGTAGAGCTTCCGGAAGACTATTTCGACAGGAAATATTTCAGCATCTGCCTGGAAATGGAAGAAGAAGAACCGATTTTTGAACCGATCATAGGATAAAATAGGAGATACAAAAAGAGGGGGTGGAAAGCCCCCTTTTCTGCATACGACGGCAGGTCTTCTTATCTACTTCACATCGAAGGAACTGTCACAAAATAACTTGCAGCTATGACTCAGGATAAAACAGTTCCTAATGTCAGGTCCCTGACGGACTGCCTCTCATAAAAACATACGTCTACACATCGGATCAGCGGAAAATCAGAATAATCTCCCTGCATTCTCTTGTACAGGATGCGCGAAGCGGTTTCTCCGATCAATGACAGATTCTGCGCCAGGGAGGTGATGGGCGGATACATACTGCGGAACAGGGGATCGTCATCAAAGGTGACTACAGATACATCTCCGGGTATGGAGCAGCCGGAGGCGCTGGCCTCCATCAGGCCGCCAAGGGCGCTTAAATAATTGGTGAAAAAGATCGCGGTGGGAGATTCTTTGCTTTCCATCAGCTGCCGGAAGTGCCGCTTCCCTTCATTGATAGCGTTCTGGTCCGTCGAGAACCGGATGGACTCCGGGTAGGTAATGGAGTGGATCCCCGCTTTTTCATATACATCCCGGAAACCCTGGATCCGTTCGGATACAGGACTGGAATCATAGGCCGGATCCAGGATATGGACTCTCTGATGTCCGTTTTTCAGAAGATACCGTGCCAGCAGAGCGCCGCCGTTATAGTTGTCCGATACCACGCAGTCCACAGGTGGATGGCCTGCTGTGACGGGATTCTGATCCAGAACTACCACAGGGATGCCTTCCTCCTGCAGAAGGCAGTATCTGTCATCCAGCAGATTGGCGAGCAGGAGGATCACCCCGTCGATCTTACGGACAATCAGATCCTGCAGAAGCTCCCGTTCGATCTGCGTATCGTAGGAATAGGAGCAGGTAATGACCGTATAGTTATAATTGACAAAAAACTGAGACACCGCGCTGATGATGGTTCCCCAGAAATAGTTCCCTAGATCGGTAATCAGGATCGCCACAGTCATAGTGCGTTTGGAACGCAGGACCTGGGCAGTGCGGTTCGGCCTGTAATTCAGGTGGGCGATGGCCTCTTCAATGCGGAGGCGGTTCTTTTCCTGGATTTTTTTGTTGTTAAGATACTTGGAAATGGTAGCCAGGGAGAGGCCGGTTTCTCTGGCGATATCTTTGATCGTGACTTTCATGTGTTCCTCCGTTCTGGTAAGATAAATATACAATTATCTTATCATGAGAAGAAGAAATGCTCAACAGAAAACAAAAGTGAAACGATTTTTGTTGGTTTTTGACAAAAACGCTTGCCTTATCTTGTGCAATCATACTAAAATGAAGTAAAATGCACAACATTATTGACATTTTTTTGTGAGAAGGTTATAATAAACCTACAAAACGAAACGTTTTACTTCTGCAGATGTAAACTATTATGCACTAATCACTTTGAATTAAAAAGAAAAATGGAGGGATTTATTTTGAAAAAGAAATTAGTAGGACTTCTTTTGACGGCAGCGATGCTTGTAACGGCACTGGCAGGATGCGGCAGCGGCAATTCTTCATCTTCTGACAATGGGGGCGGTGCAGATTCCGGTGCAGGAGATACGGCGGCGGAGTCTGACGCAGACGCCGGGTCTGGCGCAGACTATGATGTGGAGAACAGGGAGTATAAGGATGTCAACATCACGATCCATACCAGATGGGATGTGGGAGATGTTTCCGGCCCTCTGTATCAGGCGATCGTAGACGGCTTCATGGAGAAATATCCGGGGATCACGGTAGAGCAGATCAATATCCCGACAGAGTCTGAATGGCTGAATTCAGAATCTGTGCTGATGTCCGATCCGTCCTCTATGCCGAATGTGCTCGTGGAATACGGCGGATCCAGAACTGCGGAATATGTGAAGTCCAATCTGATCGTGAAGATGGATCCGTATTATGAGCAGTATCCGGAGTGGGGGGAAAGCTTCAACTCGCTGGGCGAAAGTCTGACAGACTACAGCTCTTATGGGATGGAAGGAAGCTACGGCGTACCGTTTACGGCATATCAGGTCATGCTGTTCTATAACGAAGACATCCTGAGTGAAAATGATATCGATCCCCAGAGCCTTGAGAGCTGGGATGACCTGATGGCGGCATGTGAGAAGCTGAAAGCAAATGGAGTACAGCCTTTTGATATGGGGGAAAAGGATGACTACCGTTTCGGACATCTGCATTCCGCACTGAATTATAAAACATTCGGCTGTGACATGGCAGAGAAGCTTGGAAGCCGTGAAGTTGCTTACGACGGCGACGAGCAGAAAGAGATCTATCAGATGATCATTGATGCCAGCGACAAAGGATATCTTGGAAGCAATCTGCTGGGCAATGACGACGGACAGGAGAGAGCACTTTTCAATACCGGAAAGGCAGCATTCCTGTTTATGGGAACCTGGTTCTGTGCAGAGGATCATACAGGACTGGAGCTTTTTGAAAATGAAAAGATCCATGCGCTCCGTATGCCTTATGTAAATGAAGAATTTAAGCTGCACGACATGGGCGGCGGAAATGAAGCTTACTATGTAGTAGATACAGGCGATGCGGATGAAGTGGCAGCTTCCGTATTATTCCTGAAGTATATGACCAGCGAGGATGTGGTGAAGGAATTTGTAAAGGGATATCCGACTCCGGTCTGCGTTAATGTGGAATCAGAGGGAGGCAATTACCTGAGCCAGGAGGCTTCCGCGATCATAGCAGAGACAGGAGAGGTTCGCGGTGATATCGAGAACTACGACAGTGCGACACATATGATCAATACAGTCCGCCAGGCGCTCCAGGGAATCGCGATGGGCGATGATGCGGAGAAGGTCGGCAAAACCGTTGTGGATACGATCGCTCAGTATGAGTAAGAGCGGATCTTCAGATACAGCTTTTGCAGATCGGGCGCTTTGCCTTCTAAGGCTCAGCGGCCGTGGGGATAAAATATAAAACAGCTTCTTAGATACGTGGACATTGTAAAAGGGAAGTGCTTTACAATGTCCACGTACTGAGTTCAGGAGGTGGACTGTATGTTTTTTAAATCAAGTAAGTATCGAAAAGCATATTTGAAATCCATGCTTTTCGTCCTGCCCGGCGTTGCGATCACCGTGATCTTTGTGATCTATCCGGTGATCAATACATTCTGGTTATCCCTGAATGACTGGAACGGCGTCGCGACGGCTCCGGTGACATGGGTAGGGCTGGACAACTATATCAAAGTATTTACAAGCGAGAAGTTCTGGAACAGTATGCTGAACGCGCTCTATTTCATGATCGGAGGATTTGTGGTCCTGATGCCGATCGCTTTCGGAATGGCGCTTC
The DNA here is from genome assembly GCA_964415625.1 of uncultured Clostridium sp. Classification (GTDB taxonomy): domain Bacteria; phylum Bacillota; class Clostridia; order Lachnospirales; family Lachnospiraceae; genus Schaedlerella. Next base: position 43,959 of record CAYQBE010000014.1, on the reverse strand, counting down.
TGGTTACGTCAAAGATCAAATTTACAAAATTTTTCAAAGCATCCTATCTGATGCCCGTCATGCTGGGAACAACAGCCGTGGGGTTGATGTGGACCTTTATGCTGAATTCTGATTTCGGTATTTTTGCCCAGTTTTTACGGGCGATCGGGCTGGAAAACCTTGTGATCAACTGGCTGGCTACGCCGACGGTCAATATCTGGTGCGTGGTCCTGGTCAATGAGTGGATGTACGCCGGCTACAACATGCTGATCTTTGCCGCGGGTATTGTCGCAATACCGGAGGATGTGCATGACGCGGCGCTGCTTGACGGCTGTACCGGACTGAAAAAGATCATTTACATCATCGTTCCTCTCTGTAAAAATATGTTCATGGTATTCTCCGTGCTCTGTGTGACCGGATGCCTGAAGGCATTTGATATCGTATGGGCAATGACAAATGGAGGCCCTATGGATTCCAGCGCGACGCCTGCGGTGCTTCTCTACACACAGGGCTTCCAGTACAAGCTGATGGGCCGGAGCAGTGCGATCGGGATCATCCTTCTGGTGCTGGGTCTGGTGTTATCTGTTTTCCTGAACAATGTGATTTTCAAACAGGACAAAGATCTGTAAGCAGATGTTACAGAGAAAGGAGACATGCATGAAGAATAAGAAGGGCATGAATAAACTGGGGGCAGGCATTCTGTATCTGGTGGCGATCTTTTTGGCCGCGGCTACATTCCTCCCGCTGATCATTACGTTACTTTCTTCATTTAAAACAAATGAAGATCTGCTTTTAGGGATGTTTTCCCTGCCGGAGACCTGGAAATTCAGCAACTATCCCGATGCGATCCGGACGGCGGATGCGATCCGTTCCATAGCAAATTCTCTTTTTGTCGCGATCGCGACACTGATATTGACGGTCGTGGTTGCGCTTCCCGCAGCCTATGTACTGGCCAGAAAACCATATACATATCTGAAGGGCATTTATTTCCTTTTTATGGCAGGAGTGATGGTTCCGGTCCATACCACGCTTGTATCCATATCCAAGATATCAAGTACGCTGGGTGCAAGGAACAGCTATGCATTCCTGATCATTATTTATGTTGCGTTTAACTTATCACAGGCGATCTTCTTGTTTACCGGTTATATCAGAGGCTTGTCCAGAGAACTGGATGAGGCGGCCAAGATCGACGGCTGCGGAGACCTAAGGCTCCTGGTAAGCATCCTGGTGCCGATCTGCAAGCCGATCCTTGCAACGGAAGCAATCCTGGTATTTATCTATGGATACAGCGAACTGATCTTCTCTTTGATCCTGATATCAGACAGCTCCAAATATACGGTATCCAGAGCGATGCTCAATTTTACGAGTAACTTTACTACGAGCTACGGTCCGCAGTTTGCTTTTGTGATCATGTCCATGATCCCGATGCTGATCATCTACCTTGTACTTCATGAAAAGGTAGAATCAGGAATCCTTGCAGGCGCGGTCAAAGGCTGATCAAAAAGGAAGCTTGCGGATAATGGAATCAATGAATTGTGAGGTCGAGATGAATAAAAAAGAATATTTACAGCATATCGAAGATGTGATCGCACAGGGGCCGTATACGGATACCTGGGAGTCGCTCTGCGAGCATCCGGTGCCGAAATGGTATCAAAAAGGAAAGTTCGGGATTTTCATCCACTGGGGTGTATACAGCGTACCGGCATTTGGAAATGAGTGGTATCCGAGAAACATGTATATCAAAGGTTCAAAAGAAAACCTCCATCACGTGGAAACCTACGGTTCTCTGGATCAGTTCGGATATAAAGATTTTATCCCCATGTTTCAGGCGGAAAAATTTGATCCGAAGGAATGGATGGAGCTTTTTGAGGAAGCAGGAGCGAGGTTTGTTGTCCCAGTAGCGGAGCATCATGACGGATTTCAGATGTATGACAGTGAGTATTCCGAGTGGAATGCGGCGAAGATGGGACCGAGAAGAAATATACTGGAGGAGCTAAAAACAGAAGCAGAGAAAGCCGGCATCGTGTTCGGGGCCTCTTCCCACCGTGCGGAGCATTACTGGTTCTTTAACGGCGGCAGGCAGATCCCGGAATCCGATGTGAATCAGGGGGAGGCTGACGGCCTGTATGGTCCGGCCATGGGGATCACCCGTGACATGAATAATATTTATGATAATCCGCCTACGGAGGAATTTATGCAGGACTGGCTCGTTCGGACCTGTGAGCTGGCGGAGAGATATCAGCTAAAGCTTCTGTTCTTTGACTGGTGGATCCAGCAGTATGCGTGGAAGCCCTATCTGCGGAAATTCGCTGCTTTTTACTACAACCTGGCGGAGCAGTGGGGAGCGGAAGCTGCGATCGACTCGAAGTTTGACGCATACGTATTTGGGAGCGCGGTCAATGACCTGGAAAGAGGTCAGCTGGATCACATTACGCCGGATTTCTGGCAGGATGATACCTCGGTGGCGAGAAATTCCTGGGGATATACAGTCGGCAACGACTACAAGGATCCTTCGGATATTGTCCTGGATCTGGTGGACGTGGTCAGCAAAAACGGCGCGCTTCTTCTGAACATAGGGCCGAAGCCGGACGGCACGATCCCGGACGAGGACGCCCATATTTTGAGAGAAGTGGGAAAATGGCTGAAGGTCAACGGGGAAGCAATCTATGGAACGAAGTACTGGAAGGTATTCGGGGAAGGGCCTACGGATGTTCCGGAAGGACATTTTACAGATACATACAGTAAGGACTATACTTCCGAGGATATCCGCTTTACAAGCAGGGCGAACCACATTTATGCGATCGTCATGCGGTGGCCCGGGGATGGAGAAATATCGATCCGGTCCCTTGGCGATGACTACAGATATTTAAAATCAACGATCCGGGATATCCAGATACTGGGAACGGACCACCATCCGGAATTTAACAGGAAGGAAACGCTGAATATTTCCTGCGGGATCAAGCTGGATCCGGGACGTATGCCGGTGGTCTTAAAGATTACGATTGACTGATGGAAAGAAAAGAGGTTTGATATGGCAGCAAAGCATTATACAGGAACATGGGCGTCGGTTCAGACACATACAGTACCGAAGTGGTACGATGACGCGAAGTTTGGTATTTTTATCCACTGGGGGATCTACTCTGTTCCCGCTTATGCGCCGCATACGTGGGAGCTGGGAGCCGCGGAAGCTACAGACTGGTTCTGCAACAACCCCTATGCGGAGTGGTATTATAATTCTGTCAATGTAGGGCGGGGACCGGGCTATGAGCATCATGTGCAGAAATATGGGGCAGATTTTAAGTACGAGGATTTTATCCCCATGTGGAAAGCGGAAAAATGGGATCCGGGGCAGTGGGCAGAGGTTTTCAAAAAGGCGGGTGCACAGTATGTTGTCCTGACCACCAAGCATCATGACGGATTCTGCCTGTTCCCAAGCCGGTATACGGAGTTCAATTCCGTGAAAATGGGGCCCAAAAAGGACATCACCGGAGAACTGACAAAGGCTGTCAGAAATGCGGGGCTGCGGATGGGATTATACTATTCGGGACTGATCGACTGGCAATATGCCAATGATCCGATCTTTGAGGACGACGACCTTTTTGGAACGGCAAGCCCCACCTATGCCTATTCGGATTATTCCTACAACCAGATGATGGAGCTGATCGATACCTATGAGCCGAGCGTATTCTGGAATGATATCGGGTGGCCGAAGCAGAGTGAGGAGGCGATGCCTTATCTGTTTGCACATTATTATAATAAGGTGCCGGAGGGCGTGGTCAATGACCGCTTTAATGGAAGGTATTATGATTTTCTGACAAAGGAATATCAGGCAGGCAAGATGGACAGAAGCCAGAAATGGGAAATGTGCAGAGGAATGGGCTTATCCTTTGGATATAATGAGATCGAAGGGGAAGATGAGCTTTTGTCCGTACCGAAGCTGATCCATCTGCTGGTCTCTACGGTTGCCAATAATGGAAACCTGCTTCTGAACATCGGCCCCAAAGCAGACGGGACGATCCCGGCAGAGCAGATCCGGAGATTGGAGATCCTGGGAAGCTGGCTTGCGGTCAACGGAGAAGGAATCTATGGAACCCGCTGTAGTGAGAGAGAATCAGAAATACATGACGACGGCCTGGAGCTGCACTATACAAGAAAAGACCATGTACTCTATGTATTTGCGGACGGGCTGAAGGAAGGGAGCAATACGTTCTGTGTCCCGGGCTTTACAGGAAGTTTAAAAGCGATGGATCCGCGGGTACAGATCGAAACAGAGCCTGTACAGGAAGGACTGCGTGTTACGGTGGAAAATTATCAGGCGGATATGTACGCGGTCGGGCTGACATCGGAAGGATGATGTAAGAGACTCCAAAACCTGCACCCAAGGGCATCCCATGTATTTATTAAGCAAAACTAAATAATGGAAATGTTCATTTATTTTATGGAATACCAGTAGAGCCGGGGCAGAGATGTCTCGGCTTTTTGTGGTGTACTATTTTTATTTATAAAGAAACTTGTTCCTCATTTTTCAACAGGGTATATTATAATATACTCACGGCCGAAAAAATCTGCCGTGAGTATCAGGATGCGCTGGAACAGGAACTTTTTTTGCGGAGCAGAAATCATCCATTGGAAATTAAGATAGAAGAAAAAGGGGAGCCGGCACCATCTGAGGGAGAATATGATTATGAATCCATCAGTAAAACATTTCTGGAAATATTGGGCATCAAATTGGATGCGAAGATCAATTGGAATGCCGATGGCACCAGCGAACTTACAGAGGATCAGATTCAATATCTGCAGGAAAAGTATGATGTAGAAAATATGTCGAAATCTAAATTTTACAATTTAATGGCAGAATTATCAGGCATGAATGTGATTTCTCATAAGGATGTGGAAAACCAGTTCTTACGTCATGTGGATCCGGCAGTCGCGGCAAAAGGTATTATCATTGCAGCAAATGAGCATTTTTCCCAGTGGCTGAACAGCGGGAACAATTATCTGAGCCGGTTCCAGAACGAAGAACGCATGTATGACGATTGGATTCAGGCGTTATTGGATGGAAGATCATCTGTCCAGGGATCTGATATATTGAAAGCAAGATCATACTATGAAGAACAAAAAGAAAGCAGCGGCAGATTGGCTGGAGTTTTTGAAAAACTAAAAACCAATCGCAATGGGAAAGTAAAGAAAACAAGAAATGACGGTTTGGAGATTCTGGGATCAGCTGCCCCCGGTGAAGTAAAAGAGGCCTGGAGTAAAGCGGAAAAAGAAAGCGGTGTGAATGGCATGGCAATGAATGCGGAAGGCAAGCTCACCCAGCTGACCCAGCTATTTGTCATGTCAATAGAAAATGTGTATAAGGGAGGCAGGCGTGACGTATTAGGAGATTCCGTGCTTTCGGCAAAAGAAGCGGTGCAAAAGGCGTTGAGTAGATTGGGAATCCCTGAAAATCGTGAAGAAGAAAAGGAGAAGGATTTTTATGAAGCGTTTTTGCGGATCTTATGCTAAATTCAGGATGGTTACACCAATTGAGTTTATTACAGAAATGGAGAGTGAATAAGATGACTGCGAGTACCACTGAAATTATGAATAAAGGCATGAAATGTTTAACCGAAAAGATGGGGATTGTTGAAGCCGAGCGTTTCATTTCTATTATTATTCGGGAAAAGTTTGATTATACAAAATGGCAGAGAGAATTTTTTGATGCAAAAACACCGGAAGAGATCAGTAGAGAAGCTGCTCAATATGAAAAGTCCCATCCCTTTACAGGTGATGCGATCAGGCTTTAGGCGTAGTAGAAAAATAACGGACACATCTTGGCTTATCTGTTTCTCCGGATGAGCAGACTCATAATGTCAGTAAACGAAGGGATGGTTTCAGTTTCCTGGTTTACTGGCATTATCTGTTTTAGTTCAAAATGTGTTGATTAACATAGAAACAATTGATAATATAGTGGTAATATTTTCGAACGGAGGTATTTCCATGGAAGAATGGAGCATTTTGATCGTGGAGGATGATGAACCGGTAGCCAGAGGATTAACAGATATCTTAAATGGGAGCGGTTATCAGACAGAGTGGTGTACAGAGCCACGGAAGGTTTTGGAGACTTTGAAAAAGCAGCGGCTGGAGCTGATCATACTGGATGTAAACCTGGGAGGGGAGGAAAATGGATATGACCTGTGCAAGAAAATCCGGGAGATTTCAGATATTCCGGTTCTGTTTCTTACCGCATATAAAAGCGAGATGGACGTGGTGCGGGGCTTCAAAGTGGGAGGCGACGACTATATCACAAAACCCTTCCGCATGCAAGAGCTGATCGTCCGGGTACAGGCGCTCTTGCGGCGCGGAAAACGGTTTGGCGGGCTGCGGCTTTCCTCCGGGGAACTGACTTACGATATAGGAAAGCATCAGGTCTATCGGAACCAGGCCGCGCTGGATCTTACCCCGATCGAGTTACAATTGGTACAAAACCTTCTGATGGGCTGGCCGTATACGCTGACCCGGGATAAGCTTTTTTATGAGGTTTGGGATAAGGATGCGTCCTTTGTAGACGAGAATACTTTAAGGGTCAATATCAGCAGGCTGAGAGACAAACTGGGGACCTTTCACGGGGACGCTTACATAGAGACTGTGCGGGGAATCGGTTACCGCTGGGCAGTCCATGTACAGAAATGAGAGTGGCATGATGGAAGAGAAGATGATCGTCCTGACAGGATTCCTGATCCTATCAGGGCTCTTTTTGCTGGAAAGATACAGACGATACGTGCTGGAGAAAAAAATCGACGGGCTGGTTCATGAATTGGACTGCTTTTTATTAAGAGGGGAGAACCATCTGGAAGAAACTCTGATGGAGGGAAGGGTGGAGAATCTGAGAAATGATCTGGCAGCAATGGCGGCCCAGACAGAGCATCAGATCCAGTACCGGGAAGCACGGGAAAAGCGTCTGAATCAGTTTATGGAAAATATGGCCCATCAGATGAAAACAACACTGACTGCCCTGCAGATCCGCGTTGACCTGGCACAGGCGAAGGATTCTCTCTCGGATGTGCGGACAGAATTAGAGGAATGCCAGAAATGCATGGGAAGGCTTACCGGGGAGGTGGACCGGATTTTGGAATGCAGCCAGCTTGCGGACCAGAAGATCAGCATGTGGTTCGAGCGCTGTGATATGAGCCGGCTGATCCGCAATACCATCACCGTGCTGGAACCATTGTGGAAGAAAAAAGAGGTCCGTATCGTGCAGGAGCTCTCGGAACTTTCCGTAATCTCTGAGATCTATCTTGACAGCTACTGGTTTTCACAGGCATTTGAAAATGTTGTGAAAAATGCGATTGAACATACCCCGCCTGGCTCCGCGGTTCTTATTCAGGCCGATGACCGCGTCCACAGCCTCGTGTTGGAGATCAAGGATGAAGGTCCCGGAATCAGGGAGGACGAGCTGCCCTATCTGTTTGAACGGTTTCACCGGGGAAGCTATGGGAAGACCGGGTATGGCATTGGGCTGAGTATGGCGGCAGATATCTTAAAGGCGCATCACGGCAGCATACAGGCGGAAAACCGAAAAGGCGGCGGGGCATGCTTCCGGCTGGAGGTGCCGGTTCTGGAGGGTAAAAGACCTTATGAGCTGCAGAAAAATATCTAACTGTACGGTTGGATGATCTGATGATCATCCAACCTGAGTATCGGTTATTTTCCTGCAACTCTTACGAAATCGTAAGGGAAATTGTAAGAGAATCGTAAGGTCTGGGTGTTACGATAAAACCGGAGGTGAGAAAATATGCATCATTATTTATGGGATATTGCACTGAAAGGTTTGAAGGGGAAGAAGAGGAGCAGCACCTATCTGTTCCTGGTATGCTTTTTATCTGTCGCGTTTGCGGTGGTCAACGTCAGCATTACGGGAAGCCTGAACAAGACACGGGAGGAGCTGCGCTATGATACATATGGGGAATGGGATGCAGCCGTCTACAGTCCGGAGCCCTTATCTGCATTAGAGGATGAACCTGTTCAGGAATGCGGAACCGCTCAGGTATATGGAAAGCTCCTGGACGGCGGAGAAACGGTCCTTACGGGAATCGGGACTCTGGATGAATCCCTGCTTACGATCGGGCGTCTTGCGGTACAGAGCGGGAAGTTTCCAACAGAGGACAACGAGATTGCCATAGAAGCGGACGTCTTAAGCGACCTGGGATATGACTATGAGCTGGGACAGACCTTGACCCTGCGGATCTTAAATAAAGAGGAGGAGGTTGTGGAGAGGGAGTATACCCTTTGCGGCGTGCTCCAGGAATATACAGAGCTGTGGAGTACCGGGACGGAAAAAGTGACGCTGGCAGGGGCCTGTGTGACTGCGGACGCGGCAAAGGAGATCGGAGAGGTATGCTCCTATCAGTATTTTCTGTCTGCAAAGGGAGAAGAAGGCGATCCTCTTTACAGGGAGCTGAAGGGAAGCTATGACCATGTTGTGGAAAATACGGCTGCCAATGGGCAGATCGCGAAGGAAGAATATCATTACTTCAATCTTGTTCTGATTTTGTTCACAACCCTTGTAGCTGTCATTGTCATCTATTCCATACAGATCAAGGAGCAGACACGTTCCATCCGGTTATTCCGTATCATCGGCGTAACAAAGAAGCAGCTCTCCCAGATCATCTTTTATGAAACCATGGTGATCCTGATGCCGGCCACAGCCGGGGGTGTCGCGGTTGGGAGCCTGGCTACCTGGGGATTGCTTCGGATACTGATGGAACAAAGCACAGGAGCTTTTTATATATCCATTCCCACTGTTCTGATCGCAGGGATTTTGATGCTCTGGTTTGGGGCTGTTTTTGGCACCCGGTTCCTGGTTTTTCATTATGCTCTGAGAGGACGTTTGTCCGCACGAAAGCGTTTTGATTCTATCAGAAATTTTTCTGGGGCGGGCAGAGGACAGAGAAAACAAAAGAAGCTGGGCCTGCTGCTTCTTTCTTCAGCCAGTGTATTAGCAGTAATTTTCTGCTATGGAGAATCACTGGCGCCTGTTTATATTGACAAGACCTGGTCACAAGTAAATTCCTATGCCATTACCCAGGTTCCTCCGTACCCTTATATCACAGATAAATATATAGATAACATCAGGCGCTTACCCGGAATTGAAGAAGTCACAGCATGGCGTATTCTGGCCGGCACATTGGAATTTCCTGATATGGAGAAGAACCCGTTCAGTGCTTTGCTGACAGAACATCTTTATGGGGCGCGGCCATGGAGCGATACGGAGGATCTATACGGAGAAAGCATATCAGAAGGCGGCCCGGAAGGGCTGTGGTGCTATGTCTATGGAGTAGCCGAGGACAATTGGGATCAATTTTTCCGGTATGTGGATGAGGAGATCGACCGGGAAAAATTCAGGAACGGAGAATCAGTTCTCCTTTATATTCCTTATAATAAAGAAACAGGTGTGGAGCTGGGCGGAACATTATATCAGGAGTTTGGCGTGGAACCAGGGGATGTGATCACCGCAGTGAATTACGGTCGTGGCGAACTGTCGGAGGACGGTTCGGGGCAGATATGGACGGAGGATGGGGTGAAGCCTTATGAGCCGTATGAAAAGCTGACTGCGGTCAGCAGGGCGGAGGCAGAGGTCGCAGGGATCATAACAGCGGACTTATGGCAGGATCCTTATCTGATGATGTCGGCAACCAATTATTATTCCGTAATCGCGTCCGACGCATTTGCGAAGAGGCTGACAGAGACTGACAAGGACGGAATTGAACTTGGTGACGGAAGCTGGAGCAATCAGGAATATGGGTATTCGCTGGCAAATGTTTATACCGGAATGGACGCGGAATATCTCTCCACAGACTACCTGATGGCCAAGTCAGCGGCGGACAATCACCTGAATTTTGATAATAACCGGGAGCGGAATACGGCATACCGTCAGGAGGCTATACAATCCCTGCTCCATATCTGGATCTGCGGTATCTGTATCTTCCTGATCCTGATGCTGATCCAGTTGAATATCGAAACACTCCGCGGCCTGACTCAGAAGCGTTCCTTTGCGCTGCTGCAGGTCATAGGGATGTCCCGGAGGCGGCTCCGGGCGCAGTTAGCGGCAGAGGGGCTTCTTATGAGTGTGTATTCCTGCCTGCTGGGGCATCTGGGATATGCCTTGTATTTTGTGATAAAACACATTGGAACCTACCGCAGGCTTGTGGAGGAATTTGAGTATACGGACAGCTTTATCCATCTGCTGAAATTGCGATTTTATGACTATGCGACTGTGGGATGGAGTCTGCCGATGCACCTTGCGTTCTGCGGGTTTGGCATGGCCTTTGTGTTCCTGCTGTTCTTCTGCCCGCAAAACCGGGTATTGAAGGAAAA